>DOYB01000064.1:2664-8888 GCA_003518745.1 Selenomonas sp.
AGAGCCGCTTGATAGAGCCCATAAATGTAACCGGAGCAGCCGTAATTGATATCAAATGCCACAGAGGTTTGTGGCAAACCCAGCCGATTTTGCAGAATGACACTGGTTGCGGGAACCCGATAGTCAGGCGTTTGAGAAATGAACACGATTCCGTCAAAATCCCCACCCGATAATCCGCTTTTTTCCATCAATTGGCGGGCAAGCATTACGGCATAATCGGAGGTACACTTATCAGCTTCCGCCATATGTACCGATTCCACGCCGGTGGATTTTTTGATGCGTCGGATTTCCTTTTCCGAAAAAAATGACTCATATTCGCGCATTGAAATGATTTTTTTAGGAAGCCCCGCGGTAATATGAGATATATTCAAATTTGATAATGTAACTTTCATAGCCTCAATTTGTCCCCAATAGGCTTCCGCCATCTATTATAATATCCGTGCCTGTGATCCAACGAGCAGCATCGCTCAAAAGGAACAATGCCATGCCGCTGATATCCTCCGGCTTTCCAAGGCCAAGATGATATTGGGAGAATGTTTCCGCAGGACGAATAGCTCCCAATTCCTCAACAGACTCTTTGGTCATATCTGACTCTACCCATCCCGGGCTTATGCTGTTGATACGGTGCTGTTCCCTGCAGATTTCTTTTGCAAGGGAGCGCACGGCTGTCTGTACTGCGCCTTTTGCCGCAGAGTACGCAAACTGACCCTTATTTCCACAGTAGGCTGCGGTTGAGGAAAATACAACGAAAGAAGAGCCTTTTGAGCTATATTTCTTTTTTGCCATACACTGAACAAATCGTGCCATTCCCCAGAAACTGGTATCCACAATGCGGCGGGCAATCGCCTCGTCATACATCCGCAAAGGTGTCATATCCGAAATACCTGCCGTATATACGCCGCCATGACATTTTCCATAATGTTCGACAAAGGCGGCAAGAACAGTATCCCAAGCAGTGCTGTCAGCCGACAGTACGTCCAAAGAGACCGTTACGATTTGCTGGGGATACTGCTGGTGGACAGCCTCAAGCCTTTCCTCGTTTCTCGCTACTGCCAATACATGTGCTCCTGATTCTGCCAGGTCCAGCGCGATCTGACGCCCCATACCGGAGGAGGCACCGACAATTACAAAATTCTTGTTTTCAAAATGAAATTGTACATCTTTCATATCTCTATTGTCTCCAAAACCTTGATATCCTGGTTTTCCAAAACAGCCGACGCAATCGACATGCCGATACCGAATCCGGACAGTAAAAGCCGTGGATATGATGTCCATTGTCCCAACTTTTCCATTTCCGTAAAACATACGGGAATGGAGGCTGAACTTACATTTCCAATTTCTCCGGTCACCATAGGTACCTTTTCAGAAGGCAATCCCAAAGCCTCTCCTATTGAGGTTATCATCAAGCGGTTTGCCTGATGCAGCAGTGCCACATCCACTTCTTCCACATCCATAGATACATATTGAAGCAGTTCCTTGATATTTTGCGGTACATAGTCCAAAGTAAAGTCCGTGACTTCGGTCCCGCGCATGATACCATAATTTCCTGCGTCCATAGACAGTTTCCCGTTTTCCATCAGCTTCGGCGCACGATAGGCGCCACGTGGCATATAGATGTATTTTGCCTTTTCGCCATAACTTTCGATGTGGAAGTACATTTTCTTTTCCGCGGCATTCAGATTCTTTCCGACAATGGCTGCCGCTCCTGCATCCCCTGCGATAGAGAGCATTGAAGTATCCAAAGGGTACGCTGTACGGCTGGAGGTATCGCCGCAGCATACCAGTACCTTTCGCTCCATATTTGAAAGCAAAGATGCCGCGACATACAGGCCATAGACAAATCCGGAGCAGCCGTGATTGATGTCAAAAACCAAAACATCATGATCCAGTCCCAACTGATTCTGTATCAAATAACTGGAAGACGGGGAGAAATAGTCGGCTGTTTGTGTAATGAAAATTACCGCACCAATGTCTTCCTGCCGAAAGTTTTTCTGAAACAGAGCTTTCGCGGCCGCTACACAAAGATCCGAAGTGCAATACTGTTCATCCGCGATGCTCAGTTTTCGGAATCCTGTGCTTTTCATCAAGCGTTTTGCTTTTTTCTCTTCTATCAGGTTCTGACAGCGGACTTCTACGGGGACTCTTGTCTTTGATACTGTTGCTGCTATAGCCTCAAGTTCGATTCCAGCAAAAACATTTAACATGCTGCGGGCTCCGTGATCAGTTCATATAAATCCCGTACTTTCTTTGCGTTGATAATAGCGTCTGGTGCTACTTTTTTCTGCATGGACTTGCACATGGTCAGAAATGTTACATAGCTTAAGGAATCCCATTCCTCAATATCTTCTAAATTTGTATCCATAGTAAATGAATACTCCGTATCCATGATTTCCGTCATTTTCTCAATAAAATCCTGCTCATTCATGATATTTTCACTCCATTTTGTGCAACGGTGTTCATACATGTTTTATATATATATTATCTATACTGATTATTTTACTGCCAAACATAAGTTGTAACTGTAAAATTGATAAATTATTTGTTGAAACAGACGTTTTTTCCATTAACAATTCTCTATCCAGAAAGGACCTTCTTCCAACAAAAATGTGCATGGAACCGTAATGTTGATGATTTTCACTTATGAATAAGCCACCTAACAGTCCTTTAATTTTCTTCTTTTTCTCATCTTCATACACATCCAGAAAAAAACCTATTGGTTTTTCGCGATAGAGAGAGATGAATAGATTTCCTCCCTTTCTGCATGTATCTTCCGTCCAAAGGGCATATCGTCTGTTCGCGATTTTTTTTCCAAAGCATGGATCCAGCGCGATACGGTCTGTTTCAAAAATCCCTTTTTGAATCTCCGATATCACATAATCCATATCATTATCATCAGCGGCTCTATAGGTCACATTCGGAAACAAATCCTGATATTTTTCACAAGCCTCGATTACGTTTCCACGTTCCAATTTTAATCCGATTTGCGCTTCCATTAAGACGAAGCCCTGTGTTTGTAAATATTGTCCGACTTGAGGATATCTGGTGCTGGATTTAGCCACCACATACTGTGCATGATATTCATTGCAAAAATACTCTATCTTTTGAAGCACTTCCACCATGGGCAACAATGTATCTTTTTTTTCTATCGTCAATTCAATCGTCCGGCATCCTAAATTTCGCTGTTCCCATTCGGCATAGACACATTTCATAAATCTGATTCTCACAATTCTTTGTTTTTACAAATATCTTTTACCACATATTGTGGTGATTCATTGATACATATATATATTCTTCCAATGTATTCACCAATCAGGCCGAGCATGAAGAGAATCATGCCTCCGATTAATAAAATTGCTGATATGATGGAACTCCATCCGGCAACCATATCCGGAGTAATAAATAACTTTCTTATGATTGTAACAAGAGCCAGTAAGAATCCAAGAAGGGAAAGAAAAATTCCACAATAGGTTCCAATGCGAAGAGGTTTGACGGAAAAGGAGGTAAAGCAATTCAACCAAAGGGCAATCAGGGATTTTAAGGTATAGCCGGAAGAACCTGACATTCTGTTACGCTGTTCCACCGAAACAAATCCGACTCGATTTGATACCCTCAAAAAGAGTCCGCTGATGTACGGATATGGATGGTGATAGTTTATCACCTCGTCTAAAACAAATTTCCGCACGATATGAAAACTGCTTCCCTTATTGGAACGTCTGTCCAGTCCAAAGAGATAGTCCGACGTTATTTTTGCGAAATCAGATCCCAGACGCCGAAACAATGACTGATGTATCGTTTTGTAGCTTGCATAGACGATATCATAGCCCTCCTCCAGTTTATCTACAAGGGCATACAGCTCATTTGCGGGACACTGCCCATCATCGTCCAATGAAATCACATAGTCTCCGGAGCAATGGTTGTAACCTGCCATTAGGGCACAGTGCTGCCCAAAATTTTTGGATAGGCTGATTCCTATTATATGGGAGTCGCTTTCTGCCAGTTTTTCAATCACATTCCATACGCCATCGGGAGAGCCGTCGTTGACCAGGATGATTTCGTAGTCGTAGCCTTCCCGCGTTTCAACTGTTTCCTCTATTTCGTCCACTACTGCCGTTACGGTGTTCTCTGAGCGATAGCAGGGAATCACAAAAGAGAGTTTTTTATTTGACATTCTCATCATCTTAATTTAACTTCCATTCCTGTATTGCTTTTCCCATGCGTTCGAAAGCAGGAATATAGCGTTTGAGTATTTTTTCGGCCAGTTTGATTGCTTGGGTTTGGCTGTAGATATGTGTCATATCGTTGCGGTCATGCAGCATATCCAGCCAGATATCTTCCTCAATGAAGTCGTAGAATTTATAAGATGTTTTGATGATAGCGCGAGGAGAGCCGCTGGCACTGATAGGGCTTCCGTCATATGCCAGCATTTCCTTCAATAGTTTCCAGCCAAGCTCAAATTGAATGAAAAACTTATCGATGATTCCGCTGATGATGAATTCATTGGAAAGATCCTCTTTATGAGCTCGCAAAAGGACATTGAGATGACTCATATAATTATCATATTTTTTCGTATATGATGATTCCATCCCGCTCAATTTCCTTTCTTAATTCCTCCGATATATCGGCATTCATGTTGACAATGTCGAATTGCAGCAATGTCATGGTTTTTTCGTCTACAGAGAAAGAAAAATCCCGGAAATTCGTGCAATCATAGACAGCCAAATCGATGTCGCTTTTCGGATGATGCGTACGTCTGGCTCGGGAACCGAAAAGGATGACCTTGCTTGCCCCATATTGCTGCGCAAGTCCAGAGATTTCGGAGAAAACCTTTTCTTCTTTCTCACTGAAATTCTTTGCCAAGGCAAGCTGTTTCATAAAAAGAAATCCTTCACTTTCTGAATAATGTGGTTAAGGTCTTCACTATCTATACGGTAATACAGGGGAAGCCTTGCAAGTCGCTCGCTTTCCTTTGTCGTATACTCATCTTTTCCGTGGAAACGTCCAAAGCGTAATCCAGCAGGTGAGGAATGGAGGGGGACATAATGGAAAACGCTGCAAATATCGCATTCTCTCATGTAGGCTATGAATTTCGTCCGTTCATCTAAGTTCCTGAGCTTGATGTAGAACATGTGGGCATTGTGCGCACAGTCCTCCGGAACCGTTGGCAGAACCAGTTTTCCTGCTTTCTCCAAGGGGCGAAGCGCTTCCCAATAGGCCTGCCATACACGCATGCGCTCACTTTGGATCTCTTTTGAGTGTTGAAGCTGCGCCCAGAGGTAGGCGGCATTGAGTTCACTGGGCAGATAGCTGTCACCAATATCAACCCATGTGTACTTATCCACCTGACCACGGAAGAACTTTGACCGATTGGTACCTTTTTCACGCAGTATTTCTGCTCTTTCGATATGCTCGGGTGCGTTGATAAGGAGTGCGCCTCCTTCTCCCATTGAGAAATTCTTTGTCTCATGGAAGGAATAGCAGCCGAAATCGCCTATGGTTCCCAAGGGCTTTCCTTTGTAGGTGCTCATAATGCCCTGGGCAGCGTCCTCAATGACCTTTAGACCGTATTTTTGAGCAATATTCAGAATCGTGTCCATCTCGCAGGCAACTCCCGCGTAGTGCATAACGATAATGGCTCGTGTCTTCTCCGTGATGGCGGACTCTATTTTTGCTTCGTCAATATTCATGGTATCAGGCCTGATGTCCACAAAAACCAAGCTTGCGCCTGCTAGAACAGCCGAAGTCGCTGTGCTGGAAAACGTGTAGCTGGGCAGGATGACCTCATCGCCCGGTTGGAGGTCACAGAGCAGCATTGCCATATCCAGGGCTGAGGTTCCACTGGTGGTAAGCAGGGCCTTTGATACAGAAAAGGATTTTTCCAGCCATTGGGAGCATTTTCTTGTAAACTCCCCATCTCCGCTTATTTTGCGGTTTTCTATTGCCTGACGTATAAATGCCAATTCCTCTCCCGTTACAGGGGGGACATTAAAGTTAATCATTCATATCGCTCCGTCTCGTGGTATCAAAAAACCTCTATATTATATTATGGACGATTCACTTTGTAAAATCAAGACTGCAGGAAATATTAGGAATTTGTGGTCGGTGAAAATTTTTGATTTTACTCCATTTTCAAGCAGGTTTTTAAATGACCTGCATAGAATTTTATTTAGGATACCAGATAGTGTATGATTGTAAGGGGAGGGATTTTCATTGATTTATACAGTAAC
>DOYB01000231.1 GCA_003518745.1 Selenomonas sp.
AGATGAAGATTATTATAGTGTCCTTACAATGTGTCATACCTTGCTCCTGCCAAAAGCAGATCTCCGTCTATCATGGACTGATAATAGCGCATACGCCTGAAGAATGCCTGAATCCTTATGGACGCTCATTCAGCAGTAAAATTCACAAGCTGCAGTTTTGAGGCGTTATATTCAACAGCTCATGAAGGAATCGGCGGTGGGTGGCGACGGTTTTGGAAAGTGATGAGCTAATCGCTATTGGGCCAAGCTCCACCAGAAGCTCTGTGCCATTTTGGAGAATGAGCTTTGAACGGCGGTTCTCACCCTGCACGGGCAGCACATCCACATCCTGATTCACCGCGTTACAGTATCCAAAGCAGGGATGCTCCGAATCCATCTCATCCACGAGATGGATTGGCAGGAAGGCATCACGGACACTAACGGGAATTGGCACGCCCTTCCTTTGAAAGTTCAGCTCCCTGGATCTTGCTATCACCCGATCGATATCAATGTAATTCTTTTTGGCGATCCATGTGATAATCGTCAGAGGACGTACATGAATGATAATACTGGTTCCATCGATATAGATAACCTTCGAGGCAATCCTTTTCCCCTTTATAGGGACAATACAACTCACATTTTCAAGCTTAACATTTTCTTCCATAAATACCCTCCTCAAACGTATTCTCAAGCAATAGCTTTTATTTATTCTTTATTTTACCACATTTTATATCAATTGCAACAAATTTTTATAATATTTTTTTAATTCATAAACATTATTTATGATAAAATTATCAAAATTTATTGCAAAATTAATTTGCAATCGGAGGGATTCCCTTCCGGTTGCTGAAGTGGTGAAATACTGATATACTGTAATGGATAATTTTGCGATAAAGGAAGAATAAACATGACACTTAAACGCGATTCCGTTGAGTTGCTTGCTCCCGCGGGAACATGGGAGGCTCTTGAGGCTGCCGTGGAGGCCGGGGCAGACGCGGTGTATCTTGGCGGCAAGCATTTCAATATGCGCATGCACCGAAACGACACCAACTTCGATGATGAGATGCTGAAGAAAGCGGTGGAGTACACCCATTCCCACGGAGTAAGGCTCTACATAACCATCAACAACCTTATCAGCCGCGAGGAGCTGCCCGCCCTCAGGGAGTATCTGGCATACCTGAATGAAATACAGCCTGACGCGATTCTCGTCCAGGACTTCGCCATACTGCAATTAGTGCGTGAAATGGGCATCACCATTCCCCTCCACTCCTCTGTCATGATGAACATACACAACGCGCAGGCAGTTGAGAAGCTGAAGGAATACGGCATAACCCGAATTGTGGTGGGACGTGAGATGACACTGTCGGAGCTGAGTCTTTTCCGTGAGAGAACCGGCATAGAGGTGGAGTATTTCATGCACGGCGATATGTGCATCTCCGAGAGCGGCCAGTGCATCCACTCAGGGGTGCTTTTCGGTCAGAGCGGCAACAGGGGGCGCTGCCTGAAGCCCTGCCGCTGGCCCTATACCCTTATTGACGAGGAAACAGGCGAGGTTCTGGACAAAGACGGCCCCGGCCCCTACAAGCTGGCCCTAAAGGATATGTGCATGTACCGCAGCATTCCGGAGCTGATAAGGGCAGGCGTTCATTCCTTCAAGATTGAGGGCAGGATGAGACCCGCCGATTTCGTCAGGCGCATAGTCACCGTCTACAGAAAGGCAATCGATGCCTATATTGAGGACCCTATGGGCTACAGGGTGGATGAAGAGGAGTGGAAGCAGCTTCACGATAACCGTGTGAGGGACTTCACTCCCACCTTCGCCTTTGGAAGGCCCACGGCTCAGGATATAGGCTTTACCGGAGAGAGGGAACCAAGGTTCTTCAGCAACGCCGTTGTTGAGCCCGGCTTCCAGGACGATATTCTCCGTGAGGAACGTCCCATTGAGAAGGCTGCCTCCACCATCCTCTCTGTGCGGGTATCCACCCCGGAGGCCGCGAAGGCAGCTATAGAAAATGGCGCCGACCTTATCTATGTGGGAGGTGAAACCTTCCTGCCACTTTCTCCTTGGCGGATGAAGGACTATGAGGAAATAATCGGCTTCGCGAGGGAAAAGGGGGCAAAGACCGTTATCCGCACTCCGCGCACCACCACTGAAAGGGAGTGCGCGGAGCTGATTGATTTCCTTCCGGCTGTAGAGAAGCTGGGTCCCGACGGAATACAGACGGGGAATCTCGGTACACTGGTACTGACCAGCAAATACACATCGCTTCCGATGTACGCGGATCACTCCTTCAACCTTTTCAACCCCATCGCGGCTGAGTTCCTGAAGGAGAACGGCATTGTCATGGCAGCAGCCTCTCTGGAGCTTTCCTTCGAGCAGCTCAGGAGCATCGTGGAGAATACGGAGCTGCCTATTGAGGCGGTTGTTCACGGGGCCTATGAGTCCATGATATGTGACCACAACATTCCCGCCATGTCACTGCCCCATTACCATTTCCTTGACAATCCGGAGATAATGAAGCGTCATTATGCCCTTTTGGACAAGGCCGGCGAGGTTCATCCCATACGAATGGATCAGTATGACAGGAACCATATATATTTCGCTAAGGATCTATGCCTCTATCCCTATCTGGAAAAGTTCAAGGGGTTGGCCGCATGGCGCATCGAGGCTCAGACCTATGACGAAAAGCTCACCGGCAGCGTAACGAAACTCTATAGGCTGGCTTTGGACAGGCTGCTGGAGGGTGCCACGGAGTTCTCCAAGGAGGATTTGACCCCCATCTCAGAAGCCAGCCCAAGGAAATTCGGCGTGGGAAGCTACAGGTTCCGCAGAAGCCGCGATTCTATTTGATTTCGATATATTCTAGGAGGAAATAATGGGAAATTATCTTGGTCCCGAGGGGATTCTGGAAAAGAAGAAGAAGTATATCATGCCGTGCCTTGGGCACTTCTATAAGGAGCCTCGTCAGTTCGTCAAAGGCTCCATGCAGTACCTCTATGACAGCGAAGGCCGAAAGTATCTGGACTGCTTCGCGGGGGTGTCGGTCATCAACTGCGGCCACTGCAATCCCGAGATAACAAAGAAGGTATGCGCTCAGGTAGAGACCCTGCAGCATGTTTGCAATATCTACCTCACTGAGAATTTCGTGAATCTGGCGGAAAAGCTGGCGGAGGTCACCCCGGGTGACCTTCAGAAGTCCTTCTTCTGCTCCACCGGCACCGAGGCAAATGAAGGCTCCCTCCTGCTGGCCTCCATATACACCGGCAGCAGCGAATTCATTGCCCTTCAAAACGGTCTTCATGGCAGGACAAAGCTCACCATGAGCCTGACGGGCATCGGCATGTGGAGGACCGACCCCAATCCGGTAGGAGGCATCCACTTCGCGCCCAATCCCTACTGCTACCGCTGTCCCCTTGGGAAGCGTTATCCCGAATGCGATCTGGCCTGCGCGAATCAAGTGGAGACTCTCATAAAGACCGCCACCTCCGGAAAGCCCGCGGCTTTTATCGCGGAGCCCATTCAGGGCAATGCCGGCATTGTCGTGCCGCCAAAAGGCTATTTCCGCAGAGTTAAGGACATTCTGGAGAAATATGACGCTCTCTTGATCGCTGACGAGGTTCAGACAGGCTTTGCCCGTACGGGAAAAATGTTCGCCATCGAGAACTTCCATGTGACGCCGGATATAATGAGCGTGGCAAAGGCCCTCGGGAACGGCGCCCCCATAAGCGCCTTTATCTCCACCGCGAAGATAGCCGATACCTATACTCGTCCCGGCGCCTCCACTCTGGGAGGAAATCCCGTTTCCTCCGCGGCGGGCCTTGCGGTACTCAACTACATTGAGGAACATGAGCTGATGAAGAATGCCCAAGAGCGTGGAAAGCAGCTCAAAGAAGGGCTTATGGCACTTCAGGAGAAGCATCCAATAATAGGGGATGTGAGGGGAATCGGCCTCATGGTGGGAGCAGAGTTCATACGCCCCGATGGAAGCCCTGCCTTCGAGGAATTGGACAATGTACTGGAGGAGCTGAAGAACCGCGGGTTCATCATCGGAAAGAACGGCGTTTCCAGAAACGTCATGGCCTTCCAGCCGCCCCTTGTGATAACGGAGCAGGATATTACCGATGTGCTGAATGCCTTGGATATGGTGCTCAGCGAGAAGCGGTAAAGACAATTTTAGACGGACGGATAAAAAATCGCCCTTCATAGCATTCCATGATGCTGCGAAGGGCGATTTTCATTTTTTCCAATAGACCTTTCCACAAAAAAGTCCCACGGCACTCTGCGACAGCAGATATACCATGGGACAGTCTTGCTTTAGCTATCAGGTGCGGAATTTCCGCTTGCGTGCGGCCTCAGACTTCTTCTTACGACGTACGCTGGGCTTTTCATAGTGTTCACGTTTTCTTACTTCTGCAAGGGTACCAGCTTTCTGGCAAGTACGCTTGAATCGGCGGAGAGCGCTATCTATTGATTCGTTTTTTCCTACTTTAACTTCATTCGCCATATATTTCCCCCCCTCCACTCGACTTGTGTGCAACAGCACACCTTAATATTATACAGTAAACCCCATGCGTTTGTCAACCCGGCGGCCAATTCATCATGCGCCCGCCGATTATGTGGAAATGAAGATGGGGTACAGTCTGATTACCATCCTTGCCGGTGTTGACCACCAGACGGAATCCGCTTTCATCTATACCGAGCTTCTTGGCAATGGCAGGAACCACCTCCACCATGATGTGGGCTGCCAGTTCCTTGTCCTTCTGGCCAAAGCCAAGTACGCTGCCTATATGCTTCTTGGGAATAACCAGGACGTGCTGAGGTGCCTGTGGCGCCAAATCGCGGAAGGCAACGACCTCATCATCCTCATAGACAAGATCGGAGGGAATTTCCTTATTCGCAATCTTGCAGAAAATGCAATCTGACATCTGCTTACACCTCCCCTGCCTCGAAATCATCCACACTCCTCTTCAAATTCGCCAATAATTCCAAAACTCCTTCTTTTGTGGCAAAAAAGTATAAAACTAAATTCCCATTTACCTGTCAATGCCGATTGCTATACAACATTGCTTCGTAATCTGTTACCCCCCTTGCTATGGCCCGGGCAACCTCATCCCCATAGTGCATGAGGAAATAGGCATCCAGCTCATTATCTATGAAGGCGCATTCCACCAGTGCCGCAGGCATGTCGGTATACTTGAGTACAGCCAGATCCGAGCGTTCCTTCAGGCCCCTGTCAGACCAGTCAGGATCCAATAGGAAAAGAGTCCCGTACAGTTCAGCCTGTATGCAGTTTGCCAGCTCACGGCCAGAGGTACTGCCCGGGAAGTACAGTGTTTCCGTACCTCTGGCATTACCGTCAAAGGCGTTGCAGTGGATGGAAACAAAAAGATCAGCCGGCCACCGGTTGGCCTCCTCCACTACGCAGGGTCCCCATGCCTCCCCCATGAGATTATCACTCTGGATAAGCCGCGCCTCATCCCCTGCCAGCTCCAGATAATTCGCCACAAGACTTCCAATGGTCATGGCGATATCACATTCCCTGATTCCAAGCTCGCGATTCACTGCTCCCGGGTCCGGCTCTCCTCCCAAAGCATGACCCGGATTGATAAAAATGTTCATAGCATGCACACTCCCTTCAATCATTTTCAGGAGTATACATGCTACGAACATTGCCATTTTCATCCCCAATATGAAAATTTATGCTGTTATCGGCTTTTTAAATCTCATACCTATGAAGAATCGGACAGAGTTGTTGCCTGCCCGCACATATCAAATCAGGGCTGCTGAATCAACACTCACTTACTGTCCTTACTGTCATTATTGTCCTTATTATTCTTTTCGGCCTTTTTCTTTTCCTTCTCAGCTTTTTTTCTTTCCTTCTCAGCCTTCTTTTCTGCTTCCTCAGCTTCCTTCTTGGCCTTCTCCAGTTTCTGGAGATCCTCCTTCGACAGTTCTCCGTTGGTATTTGCTATTATCTTCTCGGTATTGCTGCTTGCGTATTCCAGAATTCCCCTGAAGAAAATTCCCTCCACGTTCTTATCCGACAGGCTGTCCAGCTTTATCAGCCTTCCGGAGGTATCCTCATCCAATGGTTCCATCTGAGAATTCACATCAATGTGCTTGGTCACATTTACTGTTCCCTCTGCCAGATTAAAGGTCAGGTAACCAACCGACCCCACCAAATCCTCATACCCATCTAATGGGAGCTCTTTCCAACGACGCTTGGATACTACATCATCTATCTGAAGATTATCGTAGGTTGATATTGTCGTGACAAACAGCGTGTTCATATCGATAATGCCTTTGTCATCAACGCCATAATGCATGTCCTTCATATTGAAGTAGTAGCTTACCCTGCTGGTGGACTGCACCCAGTAATATGTATCCTGCGGCAGCTCCATGCTGCTTGCGTTTGAAACCTGCGGTGAAAGCGCAAAAGCGCATGCTATCAAGAGTCCGGCAAACTTTCGCTTCATTACATCAACTCCTTATACACTTCAAGTATAACGGCTATGTCAAGTGAAACAATTTATCAAGGAACGGTGCGCTTTACCTCATCGCCATAGATAGTCTTGAAATCATCTCTCATTGAGACTGGAACCCATCCGTTTTCATCCGCCAGCTTGCGGCAGCTTTCAGCTTTTTTCAGATTTCCCAATTCCCGCTCCAGATCGTCGCACAGGAGGAAGAAGGCAGCGCTCTTATACTTGTTGTTGGTAAGCGTATAGTTGAGCATAGCGGTATCCCCTGAGCTATTGCCGAAGGCCAGCACCGGCTGCCTGCCTATTTCACGGACTATTGATGAAACCTTGTTCATCTTTAGATTCTTGATAACGAAACCTCCGCGGACAAGCTCATCGTCTTTGCGGAAGGTATAGTTAAGACCGTCGGTATCTCCCTGATGGGTGGCCAGTGTCTTTATGTCTGTGCCAATGACGTTCTCCGGCGGAATCTTGAACAGGTCGCAAACCAGGAGCCTGCACAGCTCCCTCTCGGAGCCTGAAACCACATAGACCTTGAAATCATTGGCCTGAAGGTATTTTATTACCTCAACCATGGGCAGATAGAAGGCATCTCCCCACTTGAGATTGCTCAGTCCGGTAACCGGTGTTTCGCAGAATTTTTTTACATATGGCCCATAGTCGGCATAGTTCATGCCCGCGAAGACCGAGGACTGATGAGGGGCGCTGCTGCCGAGATTGTCGCCGGAGCTCCTGTCCTCCAGCCATTTTGCCATATTCTCCGCGAAGACCCTGTCATCCTCCGACGGGGTGTAAGAGCTGTCATCCAGCGTACGCTTCAGGAACAGCATGTGGTCCAAATAGTATGGCGCGGTCTCGCAGAGGAAGGTGCCGTCCATGTCAAATACGGCAACCCTGTCCTCCACCGGAATATAGCTCTTGCTGTTCTTGTTGGTGACATCCTTCACATAGCTTGTAATTGCCTGATAGGAGGCCGCCTCCTTATTCCAATACTTGAAATTGCTGCCGCTCTTGTTCACTGTGATTTGAGCCAGCTCCGCATGAGTGGCCGCATCCACCTCACAGGCTGCTCCAAAGCTGAGGGCAAGGGCAAGGGCACAGGCCATAAGTTTTTTCTTCATATTCAAAAAATCTCCCCGCTTTCTAACAAAAGTTAACCATTATACACGACTGCCATCATAGTGATATCGTCGGACTGCTCCGCCCCCTTGACATGGTCATCAAGGGAAGTCCTGACCGCTTGAACCAGTTCTTGGCAGCTCTTGCTTCCCGCCCCGGCTTGGTTCAGGCAGCGGAGAAGCCTTTCTTCGCCGTACATCTCCTTTTCATCATTCAATGCTTCCGATACTCCATCAGTATATATGAACAATCTATCGCCGGGAGAAAGGGTAATCTCCTGACGCTTGTATTCCTTTTTCTTCAGGCAGCCCATCACGAAGTTTTTCTCGACCTCCATATAACTGAACTCATCTGCCGATGACCTGTAGAAAAGCGGGGGATTATGTCCCGCGTTCACATAGACGAAGCGCCCTGTCTTCAAATCAAGCATCCCCACCAGAGCAGTAACGGCAATCTTTTGCCCAGCAGAGAGTTGCTTAGGCATGATCAAACCCCATCCCCCATTTCAGTAGTAATACAAATCATTCAGCCCGCTTGACGTTATCGCCATAAATGGTCTTGAATTCATCCTTCATGGAAATGGTGTTCCAACCACGTTCCAAAGCTGTCTTTTTGCCACTCTCAGCCTTTTTGAGGTTCCCAAGCTCCCTTTCGGTATCGTCACAGAGCACATAGAAGGCGCGGGTATCGTACTTGCTGTTCTGCAGCGTGTATTCCAGCATGCCGCTGTCACCCATGGAGTTGCCAAAGGCCAGTACAGGGGTTTTTCCTATCTGATTCAGGATGGCGAATATCTTCTCTGTCTTGCCATTCTCCTTCAGCTGTGCCCCTGAGATGACGATTTTTTCCTTGAACCTGTCATAGAAATGATCCACGGGCTTGTCCTTCCCCAGTCCGGTGGAGGTGTAGACAAAGTCCGAAGCCGCGATGTGGTCAAATGGAATGGGAATCACGCCTGCCACCAGTTCACGTGTGGTATCAATACCGCAGGCAGAGTCGATATACACCGTGAAGCCGTTGTTCCCAAGGTAAGAGATAACCTCCACCATCGGCAGGTAGAAGGCCTCTCCCCGCTTCAAATTGGTGAGACCGTTCTCCTCTGTCTCCATGAATTTGCGTACGACAGCGCGGTACTCCTCAGGAGTCAATCCCTGATAGGCTTTGGTAAGGTATGCCAGCAATTTCTTGTTCTCAGCCGGAGTAAGACCGGTCTTGTTCATGAGTTTCGGCTTGATGGTCTCGGCAAAAGCTACCATTTGCTTATCCGGTGTATAGCTTTTATCCTCCAGCGCACGATACAGGAACATCATTTCCTGAAAATAATAGGGCGCTGTTTCACAATAGAAGGTTCCATCCATATCAAAGGTCGCGACCCTGTCCTCCGGTGGAATATATTTAGAGCTGTAGGGATTTATAGCATCTTCCACAAAGCTGGTAATTTCCTTCAATGCGGGGGAATCCGCCCTCCAATACTGGAAGTCCGCCGCGGTCTGTACATTGATTGCCGCGACCTCCTGTCGTGTGGCGGCATCCGAGGTGCCGGCAGGAGCGAAAGCGATGCACCCTGCAGCAAGTAACATAAGTAGCTTCTTTTTCATTTTCATTACAATTCCTCCCTCATTAGATAAAATTCCACAACACTTTCTTATTCTACAAAGGTCTTCCCTGTTCCTGCAATTCGTCAAAAGTTTGCAACAAATGCCCTTATACTCGCGATAACCTGATGTATTTTTCGTTGGATAGTATCCGAAAAGGCAGGAATTCTTTTGATTATATAGAATTTATTTTCATGGATTTTATTCGCGTAAAATATTGAAGGAGGAACTTTAAGCAACTAGT
>DOYB01000143.1 GCA_003518745.1 Selenomonas sp.
TCGTGCAACACCTAACATAAATTCCCATTTAACGACATATGAGGAGTGTTTTTGCAGAATGTCAGGATTTGTATATCTTGTTGGCGCGGGGCCGGGGGATTATCGGCTTATCAGCGTCAAGGCTTGTGATTGCTTAAGGAAGGCAGATGTGGTGGTCTATGATCGTCTTGCCGATGAGAGGATTCTGGGCTATGCCCCCAAGGACGCGGAATATATCTATGTGGGAAAGGCCTCCAGTCAGCATACCATGAAGCAGGAGGACATAAATCGTCTGCTGGCTGACAAGGCAAAAGAGGGTAAATGCGTGGTTCGGCTTAAGGGGGGAGATCCCTTTGTTTTCGGCCGCGGCGGTGAGGAAGCCTTGGTGCTTGAAGCGGAAGGCATCGACTTTGAAATAGTTCCCGGCATTACATCAGCCATAGCTGTTCCAGCGTATGCGGGCATACCCGTTACACATCGGGCTGTTGCCACTTCCTTTGCAGTGGTGACCGGACATGAGGATCCCACAAAGGGAGAGTCCAATATGCGGTGGGACAAGCTCTCCACTGGCGTTGATACTCTGGTGTTCCTCATGGGAGTGGCTAACCTGCCGCACATTACGAAGCAGCTTATGGAAAACGGGCGTTCCGGAGATACGCCTGCAGCGGTGATTCGCTGGGGAACCAAACCGGAGCAGCGGGTTCTCATGACAACGGTGGAAAAGGCCGCAGGGGATGTGGAAAAGGCTCAGCTCAAGCCGCCGGCTATTTTTATTGTCGGGGATGTGGTAAATCTCAGGGAAAAGCTGCAGTGGTTTGATCGTTTGGACACACATCCTCTATTTGGAAAGACAGTGCTAGTAACCAGAGCCAGAAGTCAGGCATCGAAGCTCACTTCGGCTTTGGAGGAGCTTGGGGCAAGGTGCATAGAGGTTCCGGCCATAAAGCTGCAGGCACCTTCTGACAGCTATGCAGCCTTGGATGGGGCAATTTCCCATTTGTCAGATTACCATTGGGTGATATTCACCAGTACCAACGGGGTGGAAAGCTTCTTCCAGCGCCTGACTTTGGCAGAGAAAGATGCCCGCGCTTTTTCCCGTGCAAAGGTGGCGGCCATTGGTACTGCCACGGCAGAAGAGCTAAAAAAACACGGTATAATTGCTGACGTAGTTCCAAAGGAATTTCGCGCAGAGGGGGTTGTAGAGGCTCTTGTCGGTGAGATTTCATCAGGAACGCGAGTCCTCATTCCAAGAGCAATGGAGGCAAGGGCGGTTTTGCCGGAAGCTCTTAGGAAACTAGGAGCAGTCGTGGAGGTTGTCCCTGTTTACGAAACCAAAGCGGCATGTGAGAAGCCCGATGTGCTAAAGGAGAGCTTGAAAAACGGAGATATTGATTTGGTGACCTTCACTAGCTCATCTACAGTGACTAATCTCATAGAGGCCCTTGGGGGAATTGAGGAAATCAAGTACGCAAAAACGGCAGTCATCGGGCCGATAACTGCCGAAACCTGCCGCAAAAACGGTATTGAACCGGATATAGTGGCGGAAACGTATACTATTGATGGCCTGGTGAATGCCATCCGTCGCAATGGTTGAAGACCTACTTCACCTTTGCGGAGAAGAAGAAAACCAAAATCGTAAGAATAATACCTAATCCACCGTAAAGTGGACCATTTTCCACAAAAGCATAAATAGTGGCACCGATACAAAAGAGCAGGGCGAACAGGGTTTGCTTTGCGTTCTCCTTGCGGTATGCAAAGGTCTTGTAATCGACGCCGGTAGCTTTTTCAAAGCATTCAGGGCAAATGATTTCTACTTTGCCCTGTTTATTTTTGTGTTTGAGGGCATCCTTTTCTTCCACGTCACGCCCACACAGATCGCATTTAACCATATAAAACACCTCCTTTTCGGTTGCCTCAGTCTTCGTAGTGCCCTTTGCAGGAAATGATTCGTATGTTTCCGTTGCTATCCATGTCATATACAAGACGATTGGCATGGTCTATGCGACGGATCCATCCCTTTCGGTACTTCAAGGGTTCAGGCTTTCCGGTTCCTTTTGCAAGCCCGTTTCTCCGGATATCCTTGATAAGGTCATGTATCTTGTCAGCATTTTTCCTGTTTTCCTTCATCCAGTAAATGAGCTGTTCAAATGCTTCATCATCAAACAGAGTTCCCATTGAAAAGAGCCTCCAGTTCTTCATCCGTGAAGAATTTGCCACGGCCTTCATCTAGATTCTTTGTAGCACGGTCTATCCTTGCAAGATAAGCTGCGTTCCTTGCTGACTTTGCAGCGGCCTCTCTGATGAAGTCTTCCGCGCTCCTGTTGCTTGCCTTAGCCTGTTCCTGTATCAGCTCCATATCTGCAGGACTGAATTCCAATGTTATAGACATACCATACACTTCCTTTCATCGAGAATTTTTATCTCACTACTGTATAAGTCGCTGAACTGTTCACCATTTGTGGCATTTGCTACAAGGCCTAAGGCCTTTTTGGATTGCGTCATTTTCGGTTTCGAAATATATCACTGACCCAGGACTCTTCTTTAGTTCATGACACCATGCGTAGTGAAAAACCTTACTTTTTGGTATGGAAACTATTTCAGAATTTGCCTTTGCAACAATAGGGCTATTAGCATATATGGAGAATTCTCCTACATCACTTATGTATTCAACCCTTACGATTTTTAACTTTATTTTGTTTCCGTCCTTTTTATCATGTGCAAAAACTGCAACAAAGTCCCCAATTTGTAGATTTTGCACGTCTCCCAAGAAGTAACTATAGCGTTTCGAATCTGCATCAAATGTTACATCGACAAATATGTCTTTGTTGAATTTGAGTATTGGCTTAGATTTTAAGCGTTCGCAATCTAAAATATTTATTCCAAATTTTTTCTTAGGTTCATACTTTTTCTCTACTGGTTTGTGAACCAATGGAGTTTTTCAGGCGTGTACCATTCGCCTATTTCATGTCCTTTGTAGGTGGCGAAAGATAAACAGCGTTGTTCCATTGTCTCAAGATTCAATTCTTCTTGGTTCATGAATCCGTCAATATCACCTGCAAATGACAAAATTTTCGTATATTCTTTGTTTTTGCGATCATAAGTAGGTTTTCAGGTTCTGTTCATATGTGTGCCGCAAGTTTAGGAGACAGTGTAATCACCGCAGAATTTGGTGACGAAGTCTTTTACTCCGAAGGGGAGGGAAATGATTCGGTACAAATTATAGAAAACCCTCCGAACCCACTACAATACGGCAATCTTTCGGGCAATTTCAGTAGCATCTGGCAACAAGGGGTGATGTATGTCAAAGTTTCTTTCGACATATTCCTTGCCATAACGATACCATTCCCCACTTTCGTCTTTTACGCTATATCCGTTTCCAATGGAATCGGAGATTTCCTTAACGTCATAGATGTCACCATGTTCAAAAGAAACGTCGCTTTCTCCGGTATATCTGATTTTCATTGCAATCACCTCTCATTCTTTACCTTGAATTCTACTTTTCCTATGTTTTCGCATTGATACCAGTGAATTTCGGCGCATATCTCTTTCACACCATTCGTTATGGTTGCAGTGCCTCGCACCTTTATCCAGTCTTGAGGCTTTGTGAGCGTACCGTTTGACAGAGGATACCTTTCAATCAAACGCTTGACTTCCCTGATTTTGTCTCCTCTTGCGATTTCCTTAATACCAGTGACGGTGCTTCCTGGCTTCAAGTACCATCCATCCAAGTGAAGGAGAAATTTTTCACGACTTACATAAAAATGCTTTGCCATTGCGCCAATGGATGATGGCACAACAAAACTGGATTCTAAAACCATTGTATAGGCTCCTTCACTCAAAACACATGATTCACTTACAATACGGCAATTTTGCGGACTGCCTTTACCGGCTCCGGTATCATTTCCTTGCAGTCTTGGCTTTCAATCTGCTTTTGTATCTGGCTGTACTCATCCTCAAGCGCGTCCCATTCCCTATTGAAACCAGGGTCTATCAAATATTCATTCAAGGTGCGGTCTAAATCATCCATTGTTCTTAGTATCCTTCCTTAGCTCTCATACCTTCCCATATTCATTATAACATTTCATGAAAATTTTTTGAACCCAATAACTTGAATTGGCAAAGAGAAAAATTTCCGAGAGAAAAATTTCTCATTTTTTCATTTTGTGGGAAGGAAAGTCACATTATTTGTCGAAGTCTTTAGTGTTGTTGGGTTTTGACGAGGTCCTTTGGAAATTTTTATCTGAGAGGGTGATTTGCATGGAACGCAGAGATGTCCAGTGGTACAGCCCAAGATTGCAGATGAACATGAGGGTCAAGATATACGGAAGCGCCGTAGGCGTGCCATTTTTGGCCTTTCCCACGGAAGAAGCAATGAGTGATAACTTTGAGAACTTTGGTATGATAGATACCTTGGCACCTGCACTGGAAAGCCAGCAGATACAGCTTTACTGCGTGGATTCCGTGGATTCGGAGACCTGGTCAAACCTGTGGGGGGATAAGGCCTGGCGTGCTCAGAGACAGGAACTTTATTATGGCTATGTGGTGGAGGAGGTCGTGCCCCTTATCCGCAGTGAAAACTGGACCAACAAGCGCCCTATAGCAATGGGCTGCAGCTTGGGCGGCATGCACGCTGCCATAGTATTTTTCAGGCGGCCTGATATTTTCGGCGGGGTGTTGTCCCTTTCGGGAACCTACGATGGGAAATACTATATGGAGGGCTGGAGCGATCCGGTGCTCTACGATAATTCTCCCCTGGATTTTCTGGCTAATATGAAGCCGGATCATACCTACATTGATACCTACAATCAGCGACGTATAGTGCTGTGCGTGGGACAGGGACGATGGGAAGAGGAAGAGAGGCGCACCACGGCGCTTATGGGAGATCTTCTGTTTGAAAAGGGAATCAACGCGTGGGTTGATTTCTGGGGTTATGACGTGGATCATGACTGGGAATGGTGGAAAAAACAAGCGCTGTATTTCCTGCCATACATGTTGAAGGAACCAGAGGAAGGATGAACGTGAATTATGATTGAACGGTATACGAATCCGGAGATGGGAAAAATATGGTCCATTCAAAATGAGTGGCAGACCATATTGGATGTGGAGATGGCAGCCTGTGATGCCATGGCAGAGCTTGGGGAAATCCCCAAGGAGGCAGCGAAAAATATCCGCGCCAAGGCAAATTTCGACATTAATCGAATCCATGAGATTGAGTCAGTTACCCATCATGACATAATAGCCTTCTTGACGAATGTGGCAGAATACGTGGGTGATGACTCCAAGTATATCCATAAGGGGCTTACCTCCAGTGATGTCAAGGATACTGCTATCTGCCTCATGATGAAGCAGTCCGCGGAGTTGATATTAGATGACCTCAGAAAATTCCGTGAGGTGCTTCGCCGCCGGGCAGCTGAATTCAAGCACACTCCCTGCATTGGGCGTACCCACGGTATCCATGCGGAGCCAATGACCTTTGGTCTGAAGCTGGCTCTTTGGAGCGCTGAGATTGAAAGGGATATCGAAAGGGTTGAGCATGCCAAGAAAATCGTTTCCGTCGGAAAGCTTTCAGGGGCGGTGGGAACCTATTCCAACATTGACCCGCGCATTGAGGAAATGGTTTGCGAGAGGCTGGGACTAACGCCTGTTCCCCTTGCGACCCAGGTCATTCAGCGGGATCGCCATGCGGAATACATGACGACTCTGGCTATTGTGGCGAGCACATTGGAAAAGATTGCCACCGAGGTGAGGAATCATCAGCGCACGGATATTCGGGAGGCTGAGGAATATTTCTCACCGGGACAGAAGGGCTCCTCTGCCATGCCGCATAAGCGCAATCCCATCAACTGCGAGAGGGTTTCCGGAATGGCACGTTTGGTTCGCGGCAACGCGGTGGCGGCAATGGAGGATATCACCCTTTGGCATGAGCGGGATATTTCCCATTCCTCAGTGGAGCGGGTAATCCTGCCGGACAGCACCATAAACGTGGATTACTGCACAAGAAAGCTCACGAATATAATAGACAAGCTTTTGGTATATCCTGAGGCAATGCTGCACAATATGGAGCGCACCGGCGGTCTTATCTACAGTCAGCGTTTGATGCTTGCAGTGGTGAGCAAGGGAGTCCTTCGTGAGGACGCCTACAAATGGGTGCAGCGCAATGCCATGAAGCGCTGGATGGAGGGTGAAGACTTCCGCACCAACGTGGAGAAGGATCCTGATATAACCAAATATTTGACAAAGGAAGAAATAGATGACTGCTTCGATTATAAGTTCTTCCTGCGCCATGTGGACAAGATCATGGAACGTTTTGGATTGTAAGATAGCTATAACGAGAGGGCGATACAGTATATGTCAACAGTGGTAATAACGGGAACCCAATGGGGCGATGAGGGTAAGGGAAAGATTGTCGATTATCTGGCTCAGCAGGCTGATACGGTGGTCCGTTTTCAGGGAGGAAGTAATGCCGGGCATACGGTGGCAGTCAATGGGGAAGAGTATAAGCTGAGGCTGCTCCCCTCGGGAATCCTGTATAAGGGGACTCACAATGTGGTGGCCAATGGTGTCGTGGTGGATCCTCAGGTTATGCTGGAGGAAATGGATGCCATGGAAAAACGTGGCATCGACGTATCAGGAATACGTCTTTCCAACCGTGCCCATGTGGTACTGCCATATCATCGTCTACTGGATGAGCTGGGTGAGGAAGCGAGGGGAGCTAAGAAGATAGGAACCACAAAGCGTGGTATAGGCCCCTGCTATATGGATAAGGATAATCGCATCGGAATAAGGGTATGCGACCTTATTGACAAAGAGGAATTCCCAAGGCGGCTCAAGGAGAATCTTGCCATAAAGAACCATGAGATCAAAGTGCTTTACAATCATGAGCCGCTTGATTACGATGAGATACTGAAGGAGTATGAGGGCTATGCAGACCGTCTGCGGCCCTATGTATGTGATACCATTGCTCTGCTCAATGAGGAAGTGCAGCAGGGACGTAAGATTCTGTTTGAGGGTGCCCAGGCAACAATGCTGGATATAGACTATGGAACATATCCATATGTGACGGCTTCCCATCCGATTTCAGGCGGGGTGGGTATCGGAGCCGGTGTTGCCCCCAATAAGATAGACAAGGTTGTTGGGGTTGTGAAAGCCTATTGCACCCGTGTGGGAGAAGGCCCCTTCCCAACTGAGCAGCTGAATGAGATAGGGGATAAGCTCAGGGAAGCCGGCCATGAGTTCGGAACCGTGACGGGACGTCCCCGTCGTACAGGCTGGCTGGATGCATGTGTAGTGAGATATGCGGGACTTCTTTCGGGAATTGACTACATGGCGATAACCCGCCTTGATATACTGGATGGATTTGATGAAATCAAGATGTGTACAGGATACCGCTATAAGGGTGAACTGCTGAATGAGATTCCTGCAAGCCTGAGGGTGTTGGCAGAGGTGGAGCCGGTCTATGAGACCTTCCAGGGATGGAAGACAGATATCAGCGGGATACGCTCCTATGAGGAACTGCCGGAGGCGGCCAGAAAATACTTGGAACGCATGGCAGAGGTGACGGGAATTGCCCTGGGAATCGTTTCAGTGGGACCCAACAGGGATCAGACCATTGTAATCGCGAAGGACATTTTCTAATTAAGAGCTGGCTTATGAATGTCCCGTAATGAAATGCAGGGCTTTGAAGAAAGTCCATAAAAATAAGAGAATTCCAAACGAAGTCGAGTTAGCTTTGGATGGAATTCTCTTATTTTGTGTCTGAAATAGAATATTATGGATAAATGGGAATTTAGCGGTGTAATGCGATTTTGTGAATCTAAGCGAACCTAGCCCTCCCCTATGGGGAGGGGGGACCGCGTTAGCGGTGGGTGAGGTTCGGAGATGAGTTCTGCCTCGAACCTCATCCACCGTCTTCGACGGTCCCCCTTCCCCAAAGGGGAAGGCTTTTACACTATTGACATTCACTTTGAAGCAGGATTTTCCGCAGAGGACAGTTTCAAGACTGCTTCTAGCATTTCCTCGTCGGGTGTGATATACAGGGTGTGCTGGTTGGTGAAGATTACGAAGCCGGGCTTTGCTCCTGAAGGCTTCTTGACGTATCGGCATTCTGTATAGTCCACGGGAACCTTTGAGGAGCTCTTTGCTTGACTGAAGTGGACAGCCAACTGTGCTGCCAGCAGGAGGGTTTCCTCATTTGGCGATTCTCCGCCGGAGCGGAGGATGACATGGGAGCCGGGGATTTCCTTGGTATGGAGCCAGATGTCATTGTAAGCCGCGGTTTTGAAGGTGAGACGGTCGTTCTGGTAATTGTTCTTGCCTACGAGAATTTCTGTCCCATCGGCTGCTTTGAAGGAAAAGGGCTGGGCGGGCTTGTCGTTATTTTTCTTTCGTGGCTTCTCTTTGAGGTAGCCGCCTGATACCAGTTCGTTATGGATTTCCGCGATTTCCCCGAAGGAGGAGGAACTTTCCAATGAGCTGTCTATACTGGATAGGTACTTCACTTCCTCTTCGCATTTTTCCAGCTGCTCCAGAAGATAGGTCTGTGCCCGTTTAAGCTTGTCGTATTTTTTGTAGCAGGCCTGCATATTCTGGATAAGGGTGAGGCGTTTATCAAGGGGGATGGTAATCTTTTCCCCTGTTTCGCTGTAAATATCAGTGACAGTTATTTCGCTGTCCGCATGATCCCTGAATTGGTAATGGCAGGTCATGAGATTATCCGCGCGAAATCGCCACTCCTCTGCATTTTCAGCATCCTCAATCTCTCTGTTCAGGACATCTATTTTGTTGACTGCCCTATGAAGCTCGTTTTTGATTAATTTCTTGAAGCGGTCCTTGTCCGGCAGGACGTAGCTGCCTATAAGCCGGTCCGCCACTTCCAACATTTCGGAAAGGGTAGGAAATGACAGTTCTGACTCTGCTTTTTTATGCTTTATGGGAAATGCTGCCATGGCGATGAGTTTTTTGTTTTCGCCCAGTAAGAGGCAGGGGGAAGGTTTTTCAGTACACAGCCTGCAGAGCTCCGTCAGAGCATCTCCAATTGCTTTGAAGTCTATTGGTTCCAGTTCTCCAATCAGGATATCTGAGGATAGTCCCGCGGAAAAGGCAGCCTCCCTGGCCGTTATTGGCCCGAAGCCGAGACAGGTGTCCATAAGGGCGGAGAAAAGCTTTTTTTCTTTGTTACTCTGCAGCCGAGTCAGAACCTCCTCCAAGGGGATTGCAAAGAGATTCAGCTTGTCCTGAGCTGGGGGGAGTTCATATTCCTGACCGGGGAGCACTGTGCGGGCACGGCTGCTGTTCTGTCCGATTTTCCTAAGGGCATCAATGATTATGTTGTTCTCTAAAAGTATGATATTACTGTATTTGCCCATAAGCTCAATCACTAGGGTGCGTGTTACGATGCTGCCTTTTGCGCCTATTGTATCTATGTCGATAAAAAACAGACGATCCAGACCATGCTGGCGGATATCGGCTATGCGTCCGGTCTCAATGTACTTTCGCAGCACCATGCAGAAGACGGGAGGCTCCGGAGGATTTTCAAGGGGCTTTGCTATAATGTGCAGTGACGGATTCTGTGGATTCACAGACAGCTGCAGCATAGAGTTACGCCCCGGCTGGCGTACTGAAAGGATTACTGAATGTTTATTGGGCTGGGTAATTTTGTCGATTCGGCCTCCAATCAGGGCTGCGCTAAGCTCTGCAGCCAGGGGACGCATCGAAAAGCCTTCTAAGCTCATAATTTATACCTCGATTAGCATGAAAATTAAACCTACCATGGTAGAATTCGTCAGTGAAGGTAAAAATCCTTCATTGGAGCTCTGAGGCGATGAAGGATTTTATGTTTGAAAATTTGCTGTGTTTATAATATTTTCAGAAGGATTTTAAGAAGAAATGAAGAATCTATAGAGTGAAAACGGTGCGTATTCCTATTTTTATGACAGGGGTGGAAATTATTATGGGCGCTTTTCAATCTATGCGAACCAAGTTCATTATGATGATGGTAGGAGCATCATTGGTGACTATGGTTTGTGTTGCTGGTATCTTCCTGAAGAACATGGCTGATCAAATGGAAGAAGAAGTGGCGAATGTCAAGAAGACTATGGTGGAGGATGTAGAGAGGGAGCTTAAGATTGAGACTGAGATAGCCATCAGTCTTATCAACCAGATCTATAAGCGTCAGCAGGCAGGCCTGTTGACGGAGGCCGAGGCAAAGAAAGAGGCCGCGGATTTGGTTCGTGATTTGCGGTACGATGATGGTGCGGGATATTTCTGGGTTGATACCTATGAGGGTGTCAACGTGGTTCTCCTGGGACGTAATACTGAGGGCAAATCCCGTATAGGGTTGACGGATCCTACAGGCAAGCAGTTCATCAAGGAAATGATTGAGAATGGCCGTAAGGACGGCGGCGGTTACACCGACTTGATGTTCGCGAAGCCCAATGAGACCGAGCCTTTGCCGAAGCGCAACTACACGGCTGCATTCGCTCCTTATCAGTGGGTTTTGGGAACAGGAGTGTGGATTGACTACATTGATGCCCGTGTCGCGAAGGTTCAGGAAGCGGCTGACGCGGCATTCTATTCGAGTGTCATTAACGTAGCGATTGTTATCGTTGTTCTGGAAGCTCTTCTTATTGCCGCGGCAGTGTACCTTGGCAATCATATGGTGGCTCCTATACTGCGGCTGACTGAGCGCATTGGCATTATTGCCACAGGTGATTTCAGGGATACCAGTGCCAGTGAGGATTCCAGTCGTGGCGATGAAATCGGTGCTATGGGTCGGGCCATGGATAAGATGAAGCTCAATATCAACTCGCTGATGAAGACTGTTGTGAGTTCTTCGGAGCAGGTGGCAGCGGCTTCGGAACAGCTGACGGCCAGTGCTGACCAGTCTGCTAAAGCAATCCATCAGGTTGCTGATTCAATCGTTCGGGTAGCAGGGGCCTGCAATGAGCAGTTTGTCGAGGTTGAACATGCCACAGAGCAGACAGAGCAGCTGTCTACTAACATGACCGGCTTTACAGAGACACTGGGAGAAGCGCTTCAGAAGATTGAGACCACTAACGCGGCCGCGGACGAGGGCGCTAAGAATGTAATGAACGCAGTATCTCAGATGAAGCTCATTGAATCCTCTGTCAGTGAATCTGCCAAGGTTATTGCTGAGCTGGGTGAGGAGTCCGACAAGATCGGCAAGATCGTGGATGCGATTTCCGCTATTGCTGAGCAGACTAACCTGCTGGCTCTCAATGCTGCTATCGAGGCTGCTCGTGCCGGTGAGCACGGGAGAGGCTTCGCGGTAGTCGCGGATGAGGTCAGGAAACTGGCTGAACAGTCCCAGACCTCTGCAGGTGAGATTTCCTCCTTGATTACCTCAATTCAGGAGAAGGCGCAGAATGCGGTTCATGTCATGCAGTCCGGTGTTGATCAGACCAAGGCCGGTACCGAGGCAGTGGATGGAGCAGGTGATACCTTCCGTCAGATTGCCCAGATGGTTACTGAGGTTGCAGAGCGTTCCAACCGCATGAAGCATATTGTTGAAAATCTTTCTGAGGGCTCCGATGTTATTTCCCAGGCTGTTGGCAGAATTGATGGTAAGAGCAGGGATGTGGCCAGAGAGTCAGAGACAGTTTCCGCAGCTTCTGAGGAGCAGACAGCTACAATGCATGAGATTGCGGATGCCAGCCGTTCCCTTGCGCAGATGGCACAGGAAATGCAGAACTCCTTGAGTCAATTCAAGATTTGATTTACCGTTCCCGCGGGATAGTTCCTGCGGGAACTTTTTTCTGTGTATACGGCGGATTATGGGAAATTATTTTTCGGATACCCTTGGCAAAATACAAAAATAGGCGTTATAATTATCCACGGTATATGAATTTTTTGCAGAGGTGAAGGGATGCTTTCTAAGGGATTTTGGAAAATGTCTTTAGTTTTAAGACTTTGTGCCGTGATTGCCGTGATTGTGAGCTGCGTTCTGTTTGCCGGTAAATCCGCGCACATTGATGCGGAATCTGTTCAGGATATCGAGCAGGGGCAGAAGGTCATGGTATTGAATTACCACAAGGTTGACAACAGTTTTAATTCTCTGGCTATTCCGCCAAGTGATTTTGAGGCACAGATGCAGTTCCTGGAGAAAAATGGATATCATACGATTTCACCTGATGAACTGTATAACGCTTTGACTGAAGGTGGGGCCCTGCCACAAAATCCGGTGCTTATAACCTTTGATGACGGCTATGTGGATAACTATACTAATGCTTTTCCCATCCTGAAGAAGTATAATATGAAAGCTACGATTTTCGTTGTGCCGGGGTTTACCAATGTAAACAAGAACTACCTGACCTGGGATCAGATGCTTGAGATGGAGCAAAACGGAATAACCATCGAGTCCCACACCATGAACCACAAGCCCTTGGAAGGTCTGAGCGATGACCAGATAATAGCGGAGCTGAAGGATTCAAAGCAGCGTCTCGAGGCGAGACTGGGCCATCCGGTGGAGTATCTTGCGTATCCCACAGGAACCTATAATTTACACATTGCCAGTATTGCCAAGGAAGTAGGATATCGTGGCGCTTTTACCGTGAAGTATGGAAATGTTGACATGGGAAGCAACGTGTATGCGCTGGAGCGGGTACCTATTTTCAGGACGGAACACACCATGCGCGACTTCTATGAACGTCTCCAATATCGTCCGCTGGTGGAGCAATTCGGGTGGACGAAAAATTAGATTAGGATGTGCGAAAATAATCGCTTTAGTATGCGCAGGATGAATTTGTCATGGCAGATTCAGACAAGCAGAATGCAGTGATTATTGACGCATAGCTCCTTACTTGACGTAAGAGCTTGTGTAGGGTATAATTTTCACTGGCAGTTGTAGATGAAGCTATGTTTTTAGTCATGGGGGTCGTAGGATGGAAGCGGAACCAAATGTTGATTGCAACGAAGAAGAGTTCAGCGAATTCGAACAATTTACGGATGAGGAGCTGATTCTTGAAATCAAGGACAATCTCAATAATTTGGCGCTGGAATACATTATCAACAAGTATCGGAATTTCGTGAGGGCTAAGGCAAGGTCGTATTTCCTCATTGGGGCCGATAGGGAGGATATTATACAGGAGGGCATGATTGGTTTTTATAAGGCAATTCGTGACTTTCGGAATGACAAGTTGTCTTCCTTCCGCGCATTTGCTGAGTTGTGTGTGACGCGACAAATTATTACAGCTATTAAGACGGCAACTAGACAGAAGCATATACCTTTGAATTCATATATTTCATTGAATAAGCCAATTTATGATGAGGATTCTGACCGCACCCTGCTGGATGTCCTGTCCGGAGCGAAGGTTTCAGACCCTGAGGAGCTTGTTATCAGCAGGGAAGAGTTCATAGACATCGAAAAGAAGATGGAAGAGATTTTGAGCGATTTGGAATGGAAGGTTCTCATGTCCTATCTGGACGGAAAATCCTACCAGGAAATCGCGGTGGATCTGGATCGTCATGTTAAGTCCATAGACAATGCTCTCCAACGGGTGAAGCGCAAGCTGGAGCGCTATATGGAGAACCGTGGCGAAGATATTGATATCAGCACAGTTTATAAAGGACTTTCCTCAATCAATCGGAATTTGACTGATGTGGAGGAAAGCCCACGGAATTAATTCTGGGCATAGCCTTTGAGTGGGCTATGTCCTTTTATTTCGTGTACCGCTTGATTTTGAAGTTGTCAATCAATAGAAAACAGCAGGGAAACGTCATACATCCATTTACGTCCCCTGCCTTGTTCCTTTAGTTTAAACCAATCATTTAGAAAAATCAAGAATTTCTTCTTTCTTTCTCCTTCAACCGGATTCCAGACAAATACTCGAATCCATTGATTGAAGGAGGCCCCTATCGTAAACCTTGCTGAATTGTTCCTATTTCACTCTTATGTCATCGTAGAAGGTGAACCTGTCCCTTCCGTGCTCCTTGCTATAGTACAAAGCCCTATCGCTCTGCTGCAGTAGTTCCTCCAGAGAGATATTTTCATCAGCCGTAGATGACGCGATTCCTATGCTCATGGAAAGCCCCTCCAAACATTCATCCAGTTTGAAGAACTCTTTCGCCGTTTCCATCAATAGTTCAACCTTTTTCAAAACCTCCTCTCTGGCAGCAATTCCCAAGACAGCCACCACGAATTCATCGCCCCCAAGCCTTGTAATAAAGTCCTTAGGAAACGCGTTCCGCATGAGCTCCGCCACCCCAAGCAAAGCAGCGTCCCCCGATTGATGGCCGAATTTGTCATTCACCTGTTTGAAATGGTCAAGGTCTATATAACATATCGTAAGCGAAAGACCGTTTCGATTGTCGTCTATGTACTGGTAGAAATATCTACGGTTTGCCAATCCCGTCAAGGAATCGGTACGAGCCAGCTGGAGAATTTTTTCCTGATCCTCGACTTCCTTGGTAACATCCCGCGCGATCCCCATGGTTCCTATTACCCTGCCATCTTCATCGTATATAGGGGTTTTAAGTATGCTAAATTCACAGAGTCCACGTTTCGGATGATGTATAGTCTCCTCAAAGTGACATGTATGTCCCGCCTTAGCAACAGCTATCTCAGACTCCCTGCAGACAGCTTCACCTGCCGCGGCATCAGCCGAGCCGCCCCATATGTAGGTATGGAACTTCCCCGCGATCTCCGCTTTGGTTTTGCCCACTGTTTCACAGAATGCGGCATTCACTCTCATGTGATGTCCCGGTATGTCCTTTATCCAAACCAAATCCGGAAGCATATCGAATGTGATTTCCAACTGCTGCTCACGCAGCCACGCATCCTTGTCCATTTTTATCCGTCGTTGCAGATCACGCAGCTCATACCCGGCAAAGGCTCCATTCAAAGGCCACGGCCATAATGCATAAATATCTGAATAAAAATTATCGGCAAAATTTTCTTCCCTGTCAACGCATAAAACAAATTTTGCTTTAGCGCCAAAGAGTTCACGAAGCGCCTCCATATCCATATTACTATCCCCGCGAATAATAACGTAGGTATGGTGCGGCCACATCTTTTTTCGCGGAACGTCAGCTAATCCCGAAAACGACTCTATCTTATGGGTGAATCCATCCAAGGGAGTAAGTCCTGAGGCCAAATCTGCAACCTCATCCGGCATTCCAACAAGGATAAAAACTAATTCATAATTATACACGGCTCACACTCCCTGCTCACAAAACCTACTTTTCATATTATACAAAAAAGCAGAGTATTATTCCATAGTTTTCCCATGTAAACCACGTCCGTTTCATAAAAGATTTCAGAGATAAATGGGAATTTA
>DOYB01000001.1 GCA_003518745.1 Selenomonas sp.
TTTACACAAAATCCGGGATAGACTCTGTCTATTATAGTGACGAACCGTTGTCTGCTATTGGATTTTGCTCTCATAGTTCTCCAAAGCGTGAAAAACGCCTACGATATAGACATTCTGCGATTCTATACGGAATATTACCCGATAGTTCATTTCCGGCACCAATGCCTCATGGTAACCCCGTTTCCGCAAGAACTCGTCAGTACACGCAGGAAACTGCAAAGGATGCTCTCTCAATCGTTCATAAATCTTTTCCAGTCCATCCAAGAAACGCATAGCTGCATCGGGATTTTTGAGTCTATCGATAATGTAGCCAACCAACTTGTCAATTTGCTCATCGGCATGATCCACGACAACTAAATTATAGTCCATATTTAGCCCTCACGGATGCTAGTGCTTGTTGGGCATCCTTTGTCTTTCCCTGCATGATTTGCGCTTCCGATAGCTCTATCTCGCTGTACATCTCCCACTTTCTACGCAGGGAATCAAATAACTCTATGCTCATCAGCACCATATCGCCGTAACCGTTCTTCGTGATGTAGATAGGCTCGTCCAAGCTATGGCAAAGCTCTGACACGCTGGACGTATCCTTCAAGTCTTTGATTGGAATGATTTGTGGCATGGCATGCCCTCCTTACAATATGGGATTTTAATGTCATAATTATACCATACTTTAGCAATTAGAATCAAGAAAGAAATGGAGTAGCTTATGGAGACAGAATTCACCACTCCTCTTCCGATAGGCTAGAAACACAGTGCTCATGACTGAAACCAACATTTTATACAAAGGATTTCAATAATACGACAAACTATCCATTGTCATCCATTCATAATCGTTGTAAAATTAAAACAAATGAGATGACCTACAATGGGCGTATTTCCAATGACAACGGCAGCTACAAAGATCCAAGTCACTTCTCATATATAACCTTCAAGCGGCTATTGGCACAGGCAAACATATCCGAGAGAGTCCGCTTCCATGACCTGCGTCACACGCATGCGACTTGGCTCCTAGAAAAAGGCGTTCATCCCAAGGTGGTTGCCGAGCGGCTTGGTCATTCAAGCATTCGGATTACGCTGGATACCTACTCCCACGTCATCAAAGGCTTACAGCAGATGGCAGTCAGCAAATTGGATGAAATCGCTGAGAATTGGTAACTGGAGGGACTTGCCTCCCGTTTCTGGCTATACTATAATGAAGGAAAAGTAGGGTGTAGTCGGACGGGAGGCTTATGCCACTACAAAATGGGAGGTGTTGATGATGGCAGACGATATACGGACAAACAACTCGCCGCACCGCAGGATACCTGTTGGTGTGGATGATTTCAAACAGCTCCGTGAAGAGTGTTATTTTGTTGATAAGACGAGATTCATCAAGGAATTGGTGGACGAGCGCAGCAAGGTCACGCTCATCACACGCCCTCGCCGGTTTGGCAAGACGCTCACCATGAGCATGCTCTACTATTTCTTTACGAATGAGAATGCTGAGGAGAACCGCAAGCTGTTTGCAGAGACGGATATTGATGCCTGTGGCGATAGGTATATGGCCGAACAGGGGCAGCGGCCCGTGATTTTCGTAACTTTGAACGATGCCAAAAAGACAGATATGCCCTCTATGCTGGAGCGTATGGGACGCATCATGGCCAGGACTTATGCACAATTTCCCTATTTAGATTCAGATTCATCCCCCCTTAACCAAGCCGATAGAGATTACTACAAACGAATCCATGAAATGAAGGGGTCACAGGATGATGTGGAGGACAGCCTTCGTTCCCTTTCGTATTGTCTTCATAAATATCATGGACGCAAAGCGGTGATACTTCTGGATGAGTATGATGTTCCCATTCAGCAGGGCTGGCAGTACCATTTCCATGAAGAAGCTGTTACGTTCATGCGAAATTTCATGGGAGCCACATTCAAGTCCAATGATGCCTTGGACTTTGGAATCATCACGGGGGTACTTCGTATAGCCAAGGAAACGATATTCAGCTCATTGAATAACTTGGAAATTTCCAGCGTGGTACAGGGACGCTTTGCCGATATCATGGGGTTTACGGAAAACGAAGTGCGCACCATGGCGGAGAGCCTGGGGCGTGCTGACAGGATGGGAGAAATAAAGCACTGGTACGATGGTTACGCCTTTTCCAATCAGGACATATACAATCCTTGGTCGGTAATCAATTACTTCCAACAGGGCTGCCAGCCTCAGGTGTTTTGGCTGAATACTTCCGGCAATGCTATCATAGGCGAGATGATGGAACATGCCGATGCATCCGATGAAGAAAAACTGCTGTCCTTGCTTCGTGGAGAGCCGGTGGATGCGGTAGTGGATGAGGCAGTGGTGTATTCGGATATCTATACCAACAAGGATGCCTTATATACCATGCTGCTTACAGCGGGCTATCTGAAAGCGATAGAAAATCGGCTGGATGATGGCGAACATATATGCACCTTGGCTATACCGAATCGTGAGATTGCCACGGTTTACCGCAAGGAGGTTGTGAATCGCTATCGTGGCCGGATGTCACGTACTGACCTCCGCACTGTCCTTATGTCCATTGCAAAAGGAGATGTGGAAAAGTTTTCTGCTGGCCTGCAGAAATATCTGGAGCAGATTGCCAGTTTCCATGACACGGCCAACAAGGAGAGCTTCTACCATGGCTTCCTGCTGGGACTTACGGCGTGGTTCATGCCAAAGTATCGTGTCAAGTCGAACCGTGAGAGCGGTTATGGTCGCTTTGACCTCGGAATTTTCCCCAACGAGCCGGGGCAGGCTGGTGTTGTCATGGAGTTCAAGGTGGCAGGTAGCGAAGAGTCCATGAAAAAAGAAGCCGATGCCGCCCTTGCCCAGATTGAACAGATGGACTATCTGGCAGAGTTCCGCGAGCAAGGCATCACAAGTGTATGGAAGTACGGTATCGCATTCTATGGAAAGAAACTCAAAATTACCCGTGGAGATAGCAACGATATTGCAATGGCTGCATTGAATGCAATGCGAGAAATCAGTGAGGCATCTAAGTGGAATGGGCTTTCAGACATGACGATAGACGAAATCAATGCCGAAATCGCTGCCACCAGATGCGAAATGGAGGAACACAAGAAGCATCAGAAGGGGGGCAACGAGGGGGGCAGTTTGAAATGAAACAGCATGTTCTGGGTGCTCAGGATGCCCTGAAATCGGCACGAAAACGTGCTCTGTGCAACCCAAAACACGCAAAAACCGCATTTACCGAATTGCTAAATCGTTAGTAGGGCAACCTAGTACATCATAAAATAATTAAATAGACATATT
>DOYB01000105.1 GCA_003518745.1 Selenomonas sp.
TTTCGTGGCAAAGTCGGGTTATAGCACGGTGGAGGCTTCTCTTAGTCCCATGGTATCACAGAAAAAATTTTTATTCCTGTGTCGATGCACAGGAAAGCGGAGGTGAAAAAGTGACAAGAACAGTAAACATGGGAAATATCTTCTACCAGGCCCGCATGAGGGCTGCGGCGAAAGATACGGACTTTGAGTCCCGCGCCAGCACAGCGGACATCGTGGGCATCAGTTCCACAAGGCTCTACCAGATTGAAAGGGGCCTCCGGCAGCCGCATCGTGATGAACTGCTCATTATGAGCAAGGAGTATGACGCACCGGAGCTTTTGGAGGCGTACTGCCATACCATGTGCCCCGTGGGGGAACAATGCAAGAAAAATAAGTGAAGACTTATTGAAGTCAGGCCACAGGAGTGTCATAGCAAAGGAGGTGAGCAGATGTTCCAGAGTACGGTCCTGCTGAATGTCGCAGATGTTATGACTTTGACGGGATACAAAAGGACCAAGGCAACAGGGATTGTCCGCGATGTGAACGCATACACGGATGGCCAGGGCTTCATCACACCCAGAAGGGGTTGCTGCTACCTGAAGGCATTCGCGAAGCTCACAGGGCTGACGAAGAATGAGATTCTCGAGACATTGGGGAGGAAACCGGCAAATGATTGATTATGAGAAGAAGATAAGTCAGTTTAAGGAGAAAATAAACAAGGTCACAGCTGACATCATCAAGCTCCGGGCGGAGCTGAACTACTGGAAGCGCCAGAAGAGGTTGGCTATGCAGAAGAAGATGGGAGTGGATTGCAAATGACAAAGGAACGCGCTGAGGAATTGATTGAGGTTTTTGCGGATGCGGACAGGAGGGCTGGCCTGAGCGAGGCAGAAATCAACGCCTGCCCCGTCATAGACGAGGTGCTGGAGGCTGTCCATGGGGCATAAACTGCTAGTGGCAATACTTCTCCTGGCACTGGCGGCATCATTTGCTGCAGGCTATGTGCTGGCCATTAGCTTGATGGTGATGCGGGGAGTGATTTGATGGGAGGTATTGGGGCAAAAGAAAAAACACCCTCTGACCAGGGTGTTTGGTGTGCTTCCCGTCAAGTAGACACGTAAAAAAATATAAGTAACTTTTCTTGCTGCCCGCAACTAATGCGGGCAGTTTTTATGCAACATTCGCTAGCTTTTCATGGTATTCACTAGGTGTGAGTGTGCCAAGACACCGTTGCGGCCTATCATATGTGTAATACTTTATGTAGTTTTCTATGGCATTAACCAGTTCTTGACGAGATGTAAATTTTCGCCCATAGTACATCTCGCGCTTTAGTATACCCCAGAATCCTTCCATAGGAGCGTTATCAAGGCAATGCGCTACTCGGGACATGCTTTGCGTCATATCAGCTTCCATAATCTTTGCATGAAAGGTCTTGTTAGTATATTGAAATCCTCTGTCACTATGGAACAGGGGATGAGCATCTGGATTGGCTTCCAAGGCCTTGTCAAAGGTCTGGAATACGAGGTCATTGTTATTGCTATCACCAATCACATAGGCAACTGGCCTACGGTCACAAAGGTCAAGGATAGCACTGAGGTATATCTTTTTAATAGCACCATCTTCGGTACTGTACTTGAATTCAGTCACATCCGTGACCCATTTCTGGTTGTATTGGTCTGCATGGAAATCGCGTTCAAGCACGTTCTCTGCTGTATAGTACGGATCAGTGGCTGGCCTTGTACAGCAATTGTGCCTGCCCTTTATTACAGATTGCAGTTTCATCTTGCGACAGATACGCAATATACGCTTATCGTTTACATGCAGGCCATGGTCATGCTCTATCTTGTCACGAATTCTGCGGTAGCCCATATCAGGATGCTTCTCATGTATATCTTTGGCTAAATTGGCAAGGTTTTGGTTCATATCATCATTCTGGCTAGGTCTTCTATGAAGCCATTTGTAATAGGCTGCCCTCGTTGTTTTACCCAGTTTGCATAGTGCCTTAACTGAGTAATCAACATGTTGGCTGCTAAGCTCCTGTATTGTGCTGTACACGCATGTGTGGCGTGTTCTGCCCAGTATCACCGCCTCTCTAACTCCTCGAGTTTTTTTAGGAAGTCAATCTCCATTTGTTGCTGGGTAAGCTGTGCTTTCAGCATACGGGTTTCATATCGGAGCCGTTCCAGTTCGCTCATTTCTGATTCAGGCTTTCTATGTCCTCTGCCATCTCTAAGCCCCTCAATGCCGTTTCTGTCGTGTTTTCTGACCCAGGTATAGACCTGCTGGTAGGAAACATCAAACTTCACGGCTGTTGCTGTGTAGTCGCGCCCATTAGCAATGCAATCCTCCACGATGGAGACTCTTTCCTCGAATGTAGTCTTTCTGCCTTTAGTCACGATGCTGTTCTCCTTTTTGCCTACTGTTCTAAGCTTCTCGTGACTATTATACTTCATAACCCAGTCATGTAGTTGCCTGTGGCTGAGAATACCATATTTTCGGCATATAACATCCTGTGAGCTTTTGCCGGCAAGGTAATCACGGACAGCAGCTTCCTTGAGCTCAGCTGTGTATCTTTGGTGATGCTGCCTTAGAAACACTTCCGGTCCATGGACATCATAGTTACGTATCCAGGTTATAAGAGTTGACCTGTCAATTCCTGCGGCTTCGGCTATGGCTTTATGACTTCCTTCACCGCGCTTGTACTGCTCAACCAGGGCTACCTGCTCTTCTGGTGATAGCTTCCTCTTATACATAAAAATCTCCCCATTAAGTAGACAGTTTTATTATTTAATCTGTCTACCTAATGGGGAGCATATCACAAACCTATGAAATAAGGGGCTTCGAGGTGTTTTTGCATTGTATAGGAGAGACTTGTATTCAGGTCATGGATAAGGATGGTGACTTTGGTGGCTTTTTGCTCCGAGGGGGTTGCAGGACAGAAAGCGCCCCGTTTG
>DOYB01000021.1 GCA_003518745.1 Selenomonas sp.
AGTACATGCTTTCCAAACTCCAGTCTTCCGGCACCAATGGACAGTTCCGCACACCGAGGCATATCATCAAGATGATGGTAGAACTGGTCACGCCTGAGCCCGGTGATGTTATAGCGGATCCTGCCATGGGAACGGCAGGATTCTTGGTGGCGGCTGAAGAATTTATCAGGAAGAACCACGGGGAAATGTTCCTTGATGACGAGCAGGCTGCCCATTTCAACTCCGATATGTTCCACGGCTTTGATACGGACCCCACCATGCTTCGTATCGGCACAATGAACATGATGCTTCACGGGGTGCAGAATCCCGCCATCGCCTATCGGGACAGCCTTTCCAAGAATAATCCGGATAAGGATGCCTATACCCTTGTGCTGGCGAATCCCCCCTTCAAGGGCTCCTTGGATAACGAGACAGTGGAGGAAAGTCTGCTTCGCGTCACCAAGACCAAGAAAACGGAACTGCTGTTTCTGGCTCTTTTCCTGCGCATATTGAAAATGGGCGGCAGGGCAGCCGTCATCGTTCCCGATGGAGTGCTCTTTGGCTCCTCCAAAGCCCATCAGGCCATTCGCAAGGAAATCGTTGACGGCAACAAACTCACCGCTGTCATTTCCATGCCCAGCGGAGTATTCAAGCCCTATGCCGGAGTCTCCACGGCCATACTGCTCTTCACCAAGACCAACGCCGGAGGTACGGACAAGGTTTGGTTCTACGACATGAAAGCCGACGGCTACAGTCTCGACGACAAGAGGCAGGAAATAGATGAAAATGATATTCCCGACATTATCGAGAGATTCCACAATTTGGAGCAGGAGGAAGGAAGAAAAAGAACGGAGCAAAGCTTCTTCGTGCCTGTGGAGGAAATAAGGGAAAACGGATATGATTTGTCGGTGAACAAGTATAAGGAGATTGAGTATAAGAGGGTGGAGTATCCGAGTACGCTGGAACTAATGACCAAGTTGGATGAGCTTAACTTGGAAATCGGAAATGATATGGAAAAGCTGCGGGCTATGCTGAATATGGAGGGATAGCTTTGATAGATATACGACGGCTACAGGAGTACTATAAAAAAGACATGGTATTTGTCACGGCGCATGCTAATGAAAGATTTCGTCAACGTGGCATTCGGTCAAAGGATATACGATACGCCGTTGAAAACGGTGAAATCATAGAACAGTATCCGGATGACTACCCATATCCAAGTTGTCTGATTTTAGGAATGTCTGCAAAGATGAAACCTATTCATATCGTAATGAGCGATGAAGGAAATTCCAGTAGAATCATTACAGCATATTACCCTGACATGGAAAAATGGGAAACAGACTTGCGAACGAGAAAGGTGTGAATGCAGATGAACTGCTTGATTTGTAAAACAGGAACAATGCATGCAGATACAGAGACGTATTTTGCCCGGGTTAAGTGTGGCTATGTCATTATTGAGAATGTGCCTTGCTATAAGTGCAATCAGTGCGGCGAAGTTGTATATTCAGCGTCTGTTATGGAGAAAATTGATGATTTGCTAGAGCGGGTGGAAAAAATCGCAAGTAAAATCTTTATCTTGGATTACGCCTCTGCTGCTTGAGTTTTTGAAGATGTGATACGCAATGATATCACGGGCGTTTCATAAACTTGTAAGGGATGGCAATCATAGCCCTCCCCTATGGGGAGGGGGGACCGCCGAAGGCGGTGGGTGAGGTTGTCAAACGCATAATACACATAATCTGCCTTATACCTCATCCACCGCTAACGCGGTCCCCCTTCCCCAAAGGGGAAGGCTTTTACTGAGCACTTACTCACACGTACATTTCAATTTACATCTCATTGCCAAGTCGAGTTACTGAATTTATGAAACGAACGTGGCAATGATATAAAGCTGAATAGAGATTTAAAAGAGGGAAATGAAAATGAGTGGCCATGCCGTGATGCTTACGGATATTTGCAATATACAATATGGATTTGCATTTGATTCAAAACAATTCTCAGCTAGTGGAAAAACTCCTTTAGTTAGAATAAGGGATGTTGTTCGTGGATTTTCTGAAACTTATACTAATGAAGACTTTACATCAAATTACCAAGTCCATGATGGCGACATTCTTGTTGGAATGGATGGGGAATTCAATGTTGCACGATGGCATGGCGGTGAAGCTGCACTGAATCAGCGAGTATGCAAGCTGATTCCGTCGGATAAGATAGATGGTCAATACCTGTTTTATTCGATGATACGAAAACTGAAACGTATAGAAGAGCGTACTGCTTTTGTTACAGTAAAACATTTATCTGCAAAAGAACTTAACAAAATATCTTTGACGTTACCAACGCTTCAAGTGCAAAAGAATATAGCCGAGAAATTAGATACGATATCACGTATAATATCCTATAAAGAGAAGAGTATCCATTTGCTTGATGCCCTCATCAAATCACGGTTTATCGAGATGTTTGGGGACCCGGTGACGAATCCGCATGGTTGGGATAAAGTTCCCTTGTCAAACCTAGCAGAAATCAAGATAGGCCCATTTGGGACGTTATTACACAAAGAGGACTATATTACAGGCGGTCATGCCTTAGTGAATCCTTCGCATATACACGATGGCAATATTGTCACGGATGGAAAATTAACAATTACTGATGAAAAATATGCGGAATTGTCAGCTTACCACCTTTCTGAGAATGATGTTGTTATGGGCAGACGGGGAGAGATGGGACGGTGTGCCGTTGTCAAAGAATCTGGATTGCTATGTGGTACGGGGAGCATGATTATCCGTTCATATGGAGAAGTAAGAGCCGACTTCCTGCAAAAAATTATCTCCTTTCCGTCCTTTAAGAAAACGATTGAGGATATGGCAGTTGGTCAGACCATGCCCAACTTGAATGTTCCTATTGTGTCACGCTTGGAAATAATCAAGCCGCCGACCAAGGTTCAAGATGACTATTATGCCTTTGTCGAACTCACCGACAAATCGAAA
>DOYB01000036.1 GCA_003518745.1 Selenomonas sp.
CCGAAGGGGCCTTCCCTTCGCGCTTCATCCGTCCCGACATAGCCTTCGAGAATGATTTCCGCATGGGCAGGGACTTCCAAATCCACGGTCTTGCACTTCACCATTTCCACTGACTTATGACGCAGGAATCCCGCGAACACCATTTCATCAATGTCTCTTGGAAGCGGGGCCGTTGCCGCATAAGTCAGTACAGGGTCTGTACCGATGGCTACGGCAGCCTCTATGCGTTCTCCCCCTGCCGCCTTAGTATCCCTGAAATTCTCCGCGCCATTCTTATGAATATGCCAGTGCATGCCAGTGGTCCTGCTGTCATATTTCTGCAAGCGATACATGCCCACATTGCGTTTCCCCGTCTTGGGATTCTTCGTGAACACCAAAGGAAGCGTGACAAAAGGCCCCCCGTCCTTGGGCCAGCAGGTCAGAATCGGAATCCTGTCCAGATCCGGCTCCTCCATCACCACTTCCTGACAGGGAGCATTCTTCACATATTTGGGAAAGTTGATTGCTTTCTTTGCCAATGGTATCAGGGAAACTAGATTCATCTTGTTTTGCAGTGAAATATAGGGCAGCTTCAGTATCTCCCGTATCTCATCCGCGATATCGTCCAGCTTCTCCACCCCAAGAGCCATTGCCATACGCTCATAGCTGCCAAAGGCATTCATAAGGACGGGCATATCATAGCCCTTCACGTTCTCGAACAACAGTGCGACATTCCGTGAGCCTTCCATTTTGGAAACCCGATCCGTAATCTCAGTAATCTCCAAATACGCATCCACCTCTTGAGTAATGCGCTTCAACAGTCCCTTGGACTCCAAATCAGTGATAAACTCCCGCAAATCCTTATACGCCAAGATATATCCTCCTCATGCCATACACTCCGACCAACTCACCATCCGCCCGAAGCGCCGCCACCGCCGGAACGACCGCCTCCATAGCTTCCTCCGGAGCTGCTGCCGGAGCTTCCTCCGCCTGAGCTGCCGCTGTAGCCGCCGGAACCCCCAATGTATCCGCCGATGCCGCCACCTACACGTCCAATGTATTTATCCAAAGGGATATCTATCTTGCCGGAAGACAGCAAATTCAGCAGCATAACAATAGCATACAGAATCAATTTTACCATTTGCCACAGGCACCAGAAGAGCAGTCCGATTAAAATCAACCCGATGGGAATGCCCAAAAGCATTTCCCACCACTCCAGCTCCTCCGACCGTTCCTTTGCCGCGGTCACGCCTTCCGGTACCGGAGCGCCGTACTCTCCATAGACCTTTTCAGTCAACTTTCCATAGGCTCCTACGATGCCCGCGGAATAATGCTCATCCTTAAAATCCCTTTTCATACTGTCCAGAACAGAGCCCGCATAGCCGTCAGTAATCGCGCCTTCCAGCCCGTAGCCCACCTCGATACGGAACTTCCGGTCCTCTTTGGCTATAAGCAGCAGCACTCCGTTGTTTTTCTCCTTGTTTCCAATGCCCCATGTGCGGAACAACGTATTTGCATAGGACTCAATATCCTGCCCATCCAGCGTGTCAACTGTGACCACCACGATCTGGGCGCCATACTGCCTGTCCAGTTCCCTGCCAATATCCAAAATCTGTTTGCGGTCTTCCTGCTCCACCATTCCCGCGAAATCTGCAAGATATATATCCTTAGAAGGAGCCGATGGGATTGCCGCAAAAACAGCGCAATGCACTAAAAAAAGCAAAAAACAGAGCAGCAGAGCCCTTCGATAAGTCCTGAAATTCATTGATAGCTCACCTATTTCTTCAGAATATACTTCACAATCCAATACCCTAACTCATAAAGTGCAATCATGGGCAGCGCGATCATCGACTGAGTAAAAATATCAGGTGTCGGTGTGATAAATGCCCCGATAATAAACGAGAGAAAGATAACCAAACGCTGGTACTTCTTTAAAAATTCAGATGTCAAAATACCGATTTTCCCAAGAATCGTGATTATCAGCGGTAATTCAAAAACGAAACCGAAGGGAAGAATAAAGGTAATGACAAAGTCAAAATACTTATCGATGGAAAAGAGCGCCTCTAGATTCTCCCCACCAAAGCCCATGAAAAAACGGATACCGGCGGGAAGTACCAAGAAGAAGGAAAACGCCAGCCCTACAAAAAAAAGCAGGACAGAAGTGGGCACAACTATTCCGAGCACAGCCCGTTCCTTCGCAGTGAGAGCCGGCAGGAAAAATCTCCACACATGATAAAATACCACCGGTAGGGCCAGCAGAAACCCCGCGACTACCGCAACCTTGAGATATGTAAAGAAGGCTTCCGACGGCTGCATGAAATAGAGCTTCCCAACAGGCTTAGCCAGGTAGTACATGATATCGTCTACAAAATAATATGCCACGCAGCTTCCGACAGCAACCGCGAGCAGACTGCGAATTAGCCTTGTCCGAAGCTCCTCCAAATGCTTGATAAGCGACATGCTTCCATCATCCGGCACATCTTCGATTGTCCCGGCCTCCGGTTCCATCCTCTCCGGAGGCTCAGAAGCTGCCGCGGGAACCTCCTGCTCCTTAACAGCCTCATTTGCCTGAACAGCCGTGCCTGTCAAATATTCCTCAGCCATACCCCTTACTTCTTCTCCAGAATATTGTTTTCCGCCAATTCCTTTGGTTTTTCGGTCACATTGACCATATTCTGAGGCTCGTCATCCTCCTTATTGGCGCTCTTGAACTCTCTTATGCTCTGTCCCAAAGCCTTGCCTACTCCCGGAAGTTTTCCCGGCCCGAATATCACCAGCCCGATAACGAGAATCAAAACAAGCTCCGGTACACCTAATCCAAACATAATAAATCCTCCCTAAAAATAATAAACTCTCGATACTATTATACAAGGGCAATATGAAAATCTCAATCACAGGCCTCCATTCCTGCCACAAAAAATTTTAAAAGAAAAAGAAGGATTTTTATTTTCTATGCAGAATATACTGCTTGATTGGTTAAAAACAATCAAGCATTCTAGCAAGTATTCTAGTCAGAAAGAGGTTGATGCGAATGGCGAATATCGATTTGAGCAAATATGGCATTACAGGAGCAACTGAGATTGTTCACAATCCTTCCTACGAGTATCTCTTTGAAGAGGAAACAAAAGAGGGACTTACCGGATTTGACATCGGCAAGCTCACGGAGCTGGACGCGGTAAATGTTATGACAGGCATTTATACCGGCCGTTCCCCCAAGGACAAGTTCATCGTGATGGACAAGACCTCGAAGGATACAGTTTGGTGGACAACCGACGAATACAAAAACGACAACCATCCGGCTTCAGAGGAAGCATGGTCCGCGGTGAAGGAAATCGCTAAGAAGGAGCTCTCCAACAAGAAGCTCTATGTGGTTGATGCCTTCTGCGGCGCCAACAAGGACACTCGCATGGCCGTCCGCTTCATCGTCGAGGTCGCCTGGCAGGCTCACTTCATCAAGAACATG
>DOYB01000187.1:0-1189 GCA_003518745.1 Selenomonas sp.
GTAAGTATTGGAATCATAGTTTCAGGCATGATAATCGGTGCCATAGGAAGTACCATATCGCTGAGGCGGTTCCTGCAGGTATAACGAGGTATAGTATGAGGCTAGTAAAAGGATGCTTGGCGGCAGCCTTGGCGGCGCTTGTGATATTCCAGCCTGCGGCGTTAGCCGAGGATTTGGAGGCTGAGAAGGCCCGCTATGATGAGGAGGCCGCGGAGGCTCTCCGTAAGAGTTCAGAGATGCAGACGCGTATCAACACCATTTCAGAGGAGAAACGTATTCTGGACATGGAAGTGGACGAGGCTGTAGCCGATTACAAGGAAAAAAAGGCTGTGCTTGATGCTACGGAGGGTCGTATAGAGGAAAACAAAAAGCAGCTTGACAAGACAGAGAAGGACTATAAAAAGAAGAACGCGGCTCTTGGCAGCAGGGTGAGGGATATATATATCCACGGTCAGATCAGCTATCTGGACGTGCTGTTTGGGGCTAAGGATTTTTCCGATTTAATGACCCGTATGGACCTTTTGAAGCGTGTCATCAAGCAGGATTATGACCTGGTTCAGACAGTGCTTCAGGAAAAACAGGAAATAGAGAAAAGGCGTATGCAGCTGGAAACTGACCGGGAGGCACAGGCTGAGCAGGCAGAGAAGGCGAAGCTGGCACAGGATCTCCAGCTTCAGAGGCAGAAGAAGCAAAAGGAGCTTATAAAGCGCATGGAGACGGATAAGGCTGTTTATGACCGTCAGTATGACGAGCTGATGGCTGCCTCGAAGCAGATTGAGGATATGATCAAGCGCAGCTCCTTCCGTATGCCCGCCTCAGGTTCCGGAGCAATGATTTGGCCTGTTTCAGGTGTAATAACATCGGAATTCGGATGGCGCACGCATCCAATTTTTGGGACCGCGCGGTTCCACAGCGGGCTTGATATCGGCGCGGATTACGGGGATCCTATCTGCGCGGCTCAAAGCGGTGTTGTAAGCTATGCGGGCTGGATATCAGGCTATGGCAATACAATCATGATTGACCACGGCGGCGGAATAGTCACTCTTTACGGACATAATCAGTCCCTTGCCGTAGGTGAGGGTCAGAGCGTGGCGCAGGGAGAAGTGGTGGCCTATTGCGGCTCTACAGGCAACTCCACAGGCCCCCACTGTCATTTCGAAGTCAGACAGGACGGCGAACCTGTAAGCCC
>DOYB01000187.1:1336-3259 GCA_003518745.1 Selenomonas sp.
TCAGATGTAGTCGAACAGGTATCTTAAACATAAAAATAGAATCCTGCCCAAAGAACTGGCTCTTTGGACAGGATTCTATTTTTCTAAGGGAACTTTTTTCATGGTCTTGGGCACGTATATGCGTGGGGGATATTAAGTAATGCTTTTATTTGCCGGCTTGCATATTGCGGTTCCGTAGCTGGCCGCAGGCCGCGTTGATGTCTGCCCCCATCTCCTTACGGAGGGTAACGTTTACATGACGGCTTTGCAGGAATTTCTCAAAGAAACGAATCCTTTCCGGGGAAGGGCGCAGGAGATTGCGCTCCTTAACCGGGTTTATGGGGATGAGATTTACATTGGCAAGCTGACCCTCCAGTAGATGACATAGCTCTCTGGCCTGCTCCTCACCGTCATTTACATGGTCTATGAGGATGTATTCATAGGTCACCCGTCTTTTGGTCCTTTCCCCATAGGTCTTGCCCGCTGCGACAACATCCTTCAGGGGATATTTTTTGTTTATGGGCATAAGCCTCGAACGCAGCGCATCGTTTGGGGCATGGAGGGAAATAGAGAGGGTTATGGGAAGCTCCTCCTCCATAAGCCGGTACATACTAGGAACAATTCCTGAGGTGGATACCGTTATGCTTCGGTATCCCAGATTCAGTCCATAGGGTTCGTGAACCAGCCGCAGGAAGCCAAGCAGATTGTCATAGTTCATAAGGGGCTCGCCTGAGCCCATAACTACGATTGTATCGACTTTTTCGCCTTCTTCCTTCAGCAGCTCATTTATGTATATCGTTTGGGCAAGAAATTCGCCCTTTTCAAGATTGCGGTCCATACCGCGAAGGGCAGAGGCGCAGAAGACACAGCCCATATTGCAGCCTGCCTGCGAGGAAATACAGATGCTGTTGCCGTAGTGCTGACGCATCAGCACGGCTTCTACAGAGGTATTGTCGGGAAAGGCAAGGAGAAATTTACTTGTTTTGCCGTCAGACGAATCAAGCCGGTCCCGAAGGGTGGCCCTACCAATCTCATAGCGCAGGGCAAGCTCACCGCGAAGCTCCTTGGAGAGGTTTGTCATTTCCTCAAAGGAGGCCGCGTCTCGCTGATAGATCCACTCCAGTATCTGCTTTGCCCTGAACTTGGGAAGGCTCATGGAGGAATGCAGTTCCTGCTGCAGCTCCTCAAGGTTCATACCGAAAATGTTCATCTTCAATCCTCCCATCCTGCCGGAACAGATATGTACATAACGCTACGAAAGCCCGCAACGTGAGCATGCGTTGCGGGCTTTTTCACCGGTTATCCGTATCGGTTTCGGCGCTTTCAGCTTCAGTGGGCTTTCCATCCAGTACATCGGTAAAGCGATGGAAGGCAGTGTATGTATCTTTTCCTTGAATGGTTACGGTAAGGGATGTTCCTGACTTAATCTCCATCCTTAGAAGGGAAATCAAGCTATCTGTAGAGCCCCGCTTCTCGCCCGCGGAAATATAAATCTTGCATCCTGTTTCCTCACCAATCCGAATCAGCTTCGCGCACTCCCTGAAGCATACGTGCTTTAGGGCAACCCTTGGAAACACAATCACATGGTAATCTTCTCTATGCTTCTGTCTGTTGGCATCGACCTTATCTAAAATTTTCTCGGTGGCGTCTGTTGTATATATATCGTTATAAGCATTCGATGTATGCTGGAACATAACTATCACCTATCTTTTTCATAAACCCCAATAATACTTGCTACAGTGGAGAAAAATAATATTTATCCACTGCTTGGACTTGATTCTAGCATACCAATGCAAACCTGTCAACTTGACAGAAAATGCAAACTTAGAAGCTGATACCAAGATCCCAGGATTTGGGCCAGAAGGTTTCAGCTACATCAAGGATGGGCGGCGTAAGCTCGTCCACGTTCCTGACACCTGTAAGGCGCCAATAGCCTTCAGAATC
>DOYB01000187.1:3387-5689 GCA_003518745.1 Selenomonas sp.
ACCAGCATGACGGCCCGGTTTCCCTCTACGTAGGTTTCCTTCACTATGGAACGTGCCGCGCTATGCAGCTTTTTGAAGGCTCCTGCGGCAAAGGTAACGGGATTTGCCTCAAAGGTCTTGGATTTCTTCTCATTGTTGAAATATGCCGCAATGAATCTGTCCAGAAAGCCGAGATGGGTTTCACGGAATTCTTCGTTGTAGTTTCTTATGTTTTGGGCTCCGAACTGGAAATATAGGTCATGGGGATAGAGCTTGTGGAACTCCTCACAATGGTCAGCCAGTTCCTCGGTTGCGTCGTCGTAGGCCCTGTTGATGAATCGGGATACCTCGACACGGCGGGAAAAAGCTTCGTGATTCCGTTCTGCGACAGAGCTGCGGATTTCCTCCCAGGCTGCTTCCGGGGTGTCCTGTTCATGTTTCATTTTCAATCACCTTTCCGTAAAAAATTTTACGCCTCTCATCCGGAGACACACTAAGTATAGCACTTGGAATCGGGAATAACATAATAAATAGATTAAATTTTGCAGGAACTTTGGCGTTTGTGTCGAATGACTGATATAAATTGATTGGTAGGGAGACAGAAATTACAGATCCAAATAATAGTAAGCATTATCGTTATCAGTATAAGGATATGGAAGTAGTTATTACTAAAGGAATTGTAACGGGGTTTGTTTCAAAAACAAATAATGTGGCAACTAAGCGTGGCATACGTCAGGGAAGCACATTGCGGGATGTTTTAGATAATTATGGTGATTCGTCAATGAAGTTTAGTTATGACGAATCTGTGCTGTATGAGTATAGGTTTGCGTCATTGGATAATAAAAGCTGCTTACTGAGAATTGCAATAAAAAATGACAGGGTAGAGTATATTAGCGGACGTTTGGAATAGAGAGGATTTTGATTTATGGCAGTTGCTATGTATGAAATTATTAGGGATATAATATTAAGCGATAAGAGTATCCTGAGCAGGAAGGAAGACTTCATCCAACAGCTGGAGTTGGCTATTCAGGATAGTATGGATGAAGAGTTTTCGCTTATTAGGCGTGCTGTGCGAGGCAGTAATGTTGGGGAATTGTTACTGAACGCGGATTCTAAGGGTAAAAGCGAGAGGGAAGATATAAAGACAAAAGCTTTAAAAAAATTGATTAATATAGGCTTGTCTGAAGAAAACGGCAAATTTGTTATTAAGACATTGGCTGTTAGTTTGGGTTGGGAACAGGCAGTTGGACTTAAGAAAGACAATACGGGTGGAGTAATGCGTAAGAATACGACTGCTTCTAAGCCGATTTCCAAGCCTTTGCCACAGAATGCGTCGAGTGACGTATGGATATGCTCGTGTGGACGGGAGAACCGTGGCCTATTTTGCATGGCATGCGGTACGAAAAGAGGTTCAAGGCAGGATGAAGGTACGAGCTATGTACCGCCGGTCAATTCCGCAATTAAAACAGAGCCGGTTGTTTCTATGCCTCAGGCAATAGATGTATCTCCAACTGCACCCATTGAAGTTATGACGCAAGAAACTCTAGCTAATGCTTCTGTTCAGAATATCTCTGAACCACAGGCTCATGATATCAGAGCTAACCGCTATCAAGAAGAGCATATTGTCCCATATACAGAGTCAGGTGACGGCACGGATTATCATGGAAATGATGAACAGTGGAGAAGACGCAGAGATGTATTTAAAGATGAATATTTTATTACTGAAGGCAGACTGAATCGGTGGGCATACTTCATTAAGTCTCTAAAGTTAACACTTTGGTTAATTCTTTTCGGTTCAATAGCGGTAATCATTGGTATGTTTATTCTATCTTTAGGCTGGCTGGCATTTTTAGTGGTTATCGCACTTGCTATAGTTGCGCAATGGATGGTTCTGATTCGACGGCTGCACGATTTGAATTTGTCTGGATGGTGGTCGTTGCTTTACTTGGTACCCTACGTTGACATAATCTTTTGTCTATATGTTCTTTTTGCTAAGGGAACAGATGGGCCTAATAGATTTGGAGAAGATCCCTTACGATATTTATAACGAGGCTGAAGATGTTTCCCACTTTCGTAAGTGGGGACGAACGTCTCATAATAGGCGGTGAGTATATCTCTCACCTAATTGTGACACGAAGTTAGTCCCATTGGGAAAACGCTAATTGGTAAGATTTTGCCTTCGGAAAAATTTGAACAATGGCGTTATAAGGGGAGTGAATTCAAAGGTGAAAAGGCTTCAGCAGCCGTGGGAGGAAAAGCTCCATGATTTTTTAACCTAATCCGCCAGAATTCCTCCATCTCTTAGGTGGGGGATGAATGGCGG
>DOYB01000251.1 GCA_003518745.1 Selenomonas sp.
ACACCGGATGGCTTACCGCTTACAGTTCTTACGCTCTCTGCATATATCGCGGGCGATTTGTTACGAGATGAAAAATTTATTGCTCGCGAGTATGTACAACTTATTTATTGCCGGTTCCCAAGATACGGATACGCTCGCCGGAGTTGTGCAAAGTTTCTCCGCGGCTGATCCAGGCAGCCAATACATCATCTGCCAGCCCGTATTCGCCGAGAATGGGGGCATTTACCAACATACTGTAGCCGTCACCGCCCGTATGCATAAAATTCGTAACAGCCAAAGAGTATTTTTGAGTGAGGTCAATGGGCTTGCCGTTCATTTCAAGGTTCACAACACGGCTTCCCGCGGGTGCCGAACTGTCAAGCGTGAAGGAAACACCGCTGACCTGCGGGAATATACCAACGTCCGCGGGATATTTGGATACACCGTGCTCCAAAGCCTCTTTCACTTGCGCGCCGGTCACTTGAATTTTGTGCACGTTATTGCCAAAGGGAAACACTGCTATTGTATCTTTTCTGGTGATTGTGCCTTTGGGTATGTCGGCTCTGAAAGTGCCGGCATTCACTATGGCAATATCCGCATCGCTTACCCCGCGATATGCGTCTGCCGCATAGTCACCAAGTTCCGTTTCACTCGTGCGGATTTCCTCTCGGTTATACTGAAGTTTGCGGCTCGATTTGCCGATAACCTTATCCAGTATCGACTGAGAGGATTTTGTGATGCGTTCGATTTCCTTCAAGACCTCTTGATCCGGCGTTGGCGCTAACCGGTTCACTTCATCAAGTCCCAATAGACGGGCAGATTTATTCACCACGCGGTGATTGTTGATTGTCACGTTTACTTCGCCCAAGTAGCTGTCATAACAGCCGGTTTGACAAATGAGCGTATCGCCTTCCTTGATTCCTTGGGGAAGGACGGTGTGGCTGTGTCCGTCGATAATGATATCTATGCCCTTTACTTTTTGGGCTACATTGGTGGATTTATCGGCGCAAACCGGATCTATTCCCAAGTGTGTCACGGCGATGATCAAATCGTTGTTGGGACGAAGTTTGTCTACCATAAGCTGCGCCTGTTGTACCGGGTCGAGGAAGGCCAGATTTTTCATCCATAGCGGGGATATTTTCTGCTTGGTTTCCGGCGTGACCAAACCAAAGACGGCAATTTTTACGCCTGAGAGATTAAACTCTTTATATGGCGCAAAGAGCAGTTGCCCAGAATCCTTATAGGCCACATTGGCGGCAAGGATGGGGAATTTTAATTTCTTCGACAATTCCAGCAAACGCGGAGCACCGTAATTAAAGTCTTGATTGCCCAAACACATGGCATCATAGCCCGTCAAATTGAGAAGCGGCACCATGTTTTCGCCACGGCTTAGTGTGATTAGCGGCAGTCCGTGGAAAGTATCGCCGGCATCCAGCACCAAGGTGTCGGGATTAAGTTCGCGTTCTTTTTTTATGGCGGCAGCCAGCACAGCCCACCCCATTGATTTGCCGGCGTTGTCTTCCGGTTTTATGCGGGCGTGCGTATCATTTGTGTGGACGAGGGTGATGCGCACGCCCTCAGAGGTTTGTACGGCCTCTGAAGGCTGAGGGAGCCATATAACAATACCTATTACTAACGCCAATAGGCAGCGATGAACATTCATAAGAATCTTCCTTTCATATTTCTTCCGTAGGGCTTGTTGATAGCTTGTCTGGTCGCGATTGGTTTCTTGCATGATTTTGATACTACCTCTTAAAAAAACGATGGACTTGGCTTTTCTAAACCGTACAATTGGATATTCGTCGTCTGGGGCATATATCCTTCAAGTGGTTTAACCGTATTTTACGGCAAACCTTGTTTCGTGCCGCCGCCGAACATAAACATGCTACAATATATTTGCGTTAGCAGGAATGGGGGACTTGTTTGTAGAATTGAAACTGATAGTGTAATGTGCTTCAGGGTGAGGCATGCCGTCATTTTGCGGAATGTAGGATGGCGAGGGAATCGAAAGGGGTCGGATTCATGAGAAAAAAAAGATTGGCATTACTGGCCGCGGCTGTATCCTGCTGGTTGTCAGCTTCAGGGACGGTCGCTGCGGAGGATCAGACATATTATGGCTCCGGAAATGGCGACAATACGGGGAATATTTCCGATGTGAATTGGGTTCTGGATAAAGACTACAGTCAATATGGCGGCCACCAGTGGTTTTTTAATGCCTATACCAAAGAGGGGACAGTCTCAAACAGTACCTTGACTATAAATGGGGGGAATTACACGGTCGATGGGGATACCTCCTCCGGTAAAGAGAAATACTCAAACTATTTTTATAGCGGAATCACGAGAAAAAGCGGCAGTGCCATCGGCAATGGCCTTATCATCAATGACGGCAATTTCGTCAATAAATCCGGGACAAAGCAATCTGCTGGTATTTATGCGGGCAATGCCATGGATAAAGGCTACGTTGCCTCAGATAACTACGTTACGGTGAATGAGGGAAGTTTTCAGGGGCAGACATTCATTGCCGCCGGCCTTGGCAATGGAGGCAGCGATGCCATAGTCAATCGTGTCACAGTCAACGGTGGTACATTCGAACGGGGTGTGTACCTCTTTGGGGCGCGCGCTTATAGCACAGGCAATACCGACAATAATACAGTAACGGTAAATGGCGGTACCATCGGCGGCTACCGGGCGTTCATCTGGGGTGGCAAGGCCGATGATGGAGATGCGCGCAACAATACGGTAAATCTTTCCGGTGGGGCAGTGGCTGACATGGCTTCCAGTGAAAGCATCTATGAAGAGACTTTCACCGAGTATGAACCGGGTGATGCTGAGTTCTATGGCGGCTACACACTTAGAGGGAATGCCATCAACAACACGGTCAATATCAGCGGCGGCTCCATTTCCACCACCGGCACGGGGCTTGCCTATGGCGGCTATTCCCGCAGCGGCAATGCCAACTACAACACGGTGAATGTCTCCGGGGGCAGCATATCCAGCAAGATGACAATAATCGGCGGATTCGCTGCCGGAGGGGATGCCTCCGGCAATGTCGTAAACATCAGGGGCGGCTCTGGGAACGGCGATGTGTATCTGCATGGTGGCGTGACTGGGTGCGACGCAGGCAATGCCACCGGCAACAGAATTGCCATTTATGTCCCAGCCAGACTGAAGGAGGTCAGCGGTGGCGTGTATCTGACCGGCAACAAAACCGAAGGCTTTGCCTATAACCTCACAAACAATGGCGATTTGCTGTCGGGCAATGAGCTGTATCTCGCTTCCGCTGGAATAACCGCCAAGAATATCTACAATTTCGAGACACTGTCCTACCATTTGCCTTCGTCCTATCAGCCGGGGAGTACAATGCTGACACTGAACGGCACGAAGGGTACCGACCTGACGCGCACAAATGTAGTCTTGTCCGCGGCGGGAGACGCACCCATTTCTCGAGGGCAGACCATAAATCTCATTTCCTCGCAGGGGAATCTGAACTATGGCAGCCAGACCGCAGGAAAGTTGAAGCAGGGCGTCTCCCTAAATTACAATTACACCCTTAACAAAGACTCCAGCAAGCTTCAAGCGGTTTTGGGAGATGCGGAAGTGAATAGTGAGACGAAATCCACGGTGGAGACCCGTGCGGCTCAGTCGGCCTTTCTGAACAGGGGGGCAGATTTGCTGGCGGCAGAGGGACTGCTTCAAGCGGAGAAAGCCGCAGAGGCAGAAACTGATGCCGCCAAGAGAGAATGGTCGCCTTTCTTCGCCGCGCAGGGCGGCAAGTACCGCTATCAGACCGGCTCACATGTGGACATCAGCGGCTTCGGCGCTATTCTTGGCGTAGCCAGAAAAATCGAAAATGGCAGCGGGTCATTGGTTTACGGTTTGGCGGGAGAATACGGCAAAGGCAGCTATGACAGCTACTATGGGCACATGCGTGGAGAAGGGGACAGCGACTATGCCGGAGGAGCACTCTTTGTCCGCCGGAAGGACAACGGGGGCATGTATTACGAGGGCAGTCTCCGTGCCGGCAGAACCAAGGCGGATTACACTTCCCGCGATTTTACGGGTTATGAGGGAACAGCCATCGGCTACGACACAAGCAGCAATTACTGGGGGGCGCATCTTGGACTTGGCAAGGCTTTCCGGCTGGCGGGGGACAATGAACTGGATGTTTCCCTCAAATATTTTTACAGCCGTACAGGCAGCGACTCTGCCCGTCTGACAACAGGTGAGACCTATCATTTTTCAACCGTAAACAGCCAGCGGCTCAGACTTGGCGCCCGGCTGACACATTCCTTCAATGAGTGCAGCAAGGGCTATATTGGCGCTTACTACGAGCGAGAATTCGATGGGGATGCCAGAGCCTCAGTGGCCGGGTACAGCACAGCCACTCCAAGCCTCAAGGGCAATCGTGGTATCTTTGAAATCGGCTGGCTGCATCAGCCCAAGAACAGCAATCTCACGCTGAATCTGGGTGTTACCGCGGCCTGCGGAAACCAAAGGGGCATTGCGGGAAATCTGGGGCTGATGTGGAAGTTTTAGAAGTTAGCTGCCGGCGTCAGCGTTTCCTTTAAGCAAGCATAAAAGTTCCAGTGGTATGGGTTATGGTAGATACCTTCGGTGGACGTGGTGCCTGGCTGGCCACACCGATTATCCAGATGTTGGTATTGGTCGGCGCGGTCTGCTACATATATTTTCATCGGTCAGACGACCCATATAGTGCCAAACGCCTACTGCTGCCGTCGGAGCACGGGGAAATTCCCACAGACGACCAAGAGGAAGGTGGCTACGGCATTTTCCTGGTGAAAAAGAATTTTTCCTCCGTCGTATATCGACATGAGGAAATGTTCGACAGCATGGCCAATCATCTTATCATGGAACTTCCATTGTCATAAACCTTTGGATCAATTGAGGGATCAAAGATTGTCATGGGAAATTTCAATCTGAGATTTGCAGGGGAGTGGCTGTTTGGAAAAGGAGTTGAAATATGAAGAATTCCATCAAGGCACGAGTTTTGCGCCTGCTGTTTGCTTTTGTGGCCGCCATTCTCGTGATTTTAGGATTAGGGGCGCTTTACGGCATGGAGCAAAGCAAGGAATTCGCTTCCCGCTATGTGACAGATGTCAGCAACGCCGCCATAGACAACAGCGCCGGTGTTATTGTTTCCATGCGGCAGAATGAGCTTCTGCTGACAGTGAAAAAAAATGCCGATGAAATAGAGGATTTTGCCGATGAAGTGCGCCGAGACGTAAGGCTGCTGCAACTCGAGATGGAACGGATTTGGGCTGACCCGGACGGTTATCGGAGGACACCGGTTCCGACAGCGACGGAGGATCAGGTATGGGACGGCATAACGCCAGTAGATGAGCTTGATCAAACAGTATTTGCTTTCGTTACTTACGCTCCGGGTGTCAATCGGGCTTCGCTGCAAGAAGAAGTAGCTGTCACTTCAAATATACGAGATTTTTTGGTGTCATTTGCCGAACAGGCGCAACAGAGAAAAGGACACCAAACCCCCGTAGTGGGAACGAAGTCCGGATTCCTCATCAAAGGAGATATTGTCGCATCAAAACTCAATTTGGAATTCAGGGACAGCATTTGGTACCGTACGGCCATGGAAAAAGGTGAACTGACGTTCACTCCCGCTTATCAGGTGCAGGGGGTAAAAAAAGTTCCTGCCATAGCTTGCACCGCACCTTACAAACGAAACGGGGAAGTGATGGGAGTCATTGGCTTTGGTCTGATGTTAGACGAACTCGAACATCTTATGAAACGTGCACTTGACACCATAGGCGAACAAAATCCGGATGGATTGAATTTTCTGTTGGATGAGCAGGGGCGTGTCATTTTCTGCCAGCGCAAGCAAGGTGCCGACGATAAACTCTTGGGTGAGCTTTTTACAAAGAGCGAACCATTTGAAAACTTTCCTCTCCTTGACAGGCCTGAGTTGATAGCTGCTATGTCGGACATAAAAAAGGGCAATAAAGCAGTAATTGACATGAAAATTGAAGATAAGGAGTACACATTGGCCTATGCGCCGGTCGAAGGCATGAACTGGCTGGTAGGGGCTGTCATTCCGCGGCCGGATGTGGAGATATATGCGCAAAAGAACCGCAGGCAAGTAGAGGCTTTGACGGAAGAACGCATTCGCGATTTGCATGCGGATTTGGGGCGGGAGAGCATGCTCATTGTGCTGCTGGTGCTGCTCCTGGCTGGCTTGAGCGTATATAGCGGCATGGCCCTCGCAGATCGTTTTGTGAAGCCGCTGCTGGAGCTTCGAAATGGCCTCCAGGAAATATCCAAAGGCAATCTGGACTATAAAATACGGCTGAGCACCAATGATGAAATCGAGGAAGTGGCAGATGATGTCAACGCCATGACTGTTGATTTAAAAAAATATATCGAAAATATCTCCCGTATAACAGCTGAAAAACAGAGTATCGCCACGGAGATTTCTGTGGCACATAATATTCAGATTAGTGCCCTTCCCCGGGATTTTTTGACCGACCGTCATGATTTCCAAATTTATGCAACCATGGATGCCGCTATGGGAGTGGGTGGCGACTTTTACGACTTCTATATGACGGATGAGAACCATCTTGTGGTGACTATTGCCGATGTGTCCGGCAAAGGCGTGCCGGCGGCGCTTTTCATGATGCGCGCCAAAACGACACTCAAGAATCTGGTGCTCATGGCGGGCAGCCCCGATGATTTCGGCGCTGTCATGACCCTGGCGAATCAGGAGTTGTGCCGGGACAACGAGACCATGATGTTCGTCACGGTGCTTATCGCCCAGATAGATTTGATCACGGGTGAGCTTATATACGTGAACGCCGGACACAATCCCCCTTGTTTGCGTGAAAATGGCAAGTTCCGCTATTTGTTGCAAAAGAAAAATGACATGGCGCTTGGTGTGGTGGAGGGTGTTATGTATGAGGTGCATCGCCTCACTCTCAGTCCCGGTGATATGCTCTTTCTCTACACGGACGGCGTGACGGAGGCTATGGACAAGGATTTGAATCTCTATTCGGAGGAGCGGCTGGAAAAAACATTAAACAATATCGAAGGCGGTCTTTCCGTGGAGGAAATCCTTGCAGAAGTGCGAAAGGATATAGCAGCTTATGCAGGAGGCGCAGAGCAATCCGATGACATTACCATGCTGGGGGTGAGATTCCTGGGTAAGACAGGGACTTTGTGACGAGTTTTAATAAAATGCCGACCAAGGAAATCATGGCAGCAGAACTTCTTCTGGATGAGACGTTCTAACGGTTGTGCAAAGGGATGGACGTTCCATAAGAATAGCAATCTGAAAAACTGGTGGACGGAGGAAGATTATGCTGCTTTCCGTACCCGCAATGACAGGATATTTGCGTGATTAAAATGGTGGTAAAGCAAATGTCAGAAATCAACAGAATAAGGAGAATGCGAAATGATTATTGCAGGTACCGAATCATTTTTCCTTCCCGGAAATGGGGAAAAGGAAGCCGTGCTTTTGTTGCAGGGCTTCGCCGGAAATACTGCCGAGCTTCTTCCTTTGGGCAATTTCCTTAATGCCCAGGGATATGCTGTGCTTGCACCAAGACTCCCGGGGCATGGAACAACCGCAGAAGATATGCTCCGTACGAATGCAGAAGATTGGCTGGATGCCGTACGGGATGCTTACGCTGTTCTGAAGGGCTTTGCGCAAGATATTGTGGTTGTCGGTGCCTCCATGGGAGGAAGCCTTGCCTTGTTATTGGCGGCGGAAAAACAGGTGAAGGGGATTGTGGCCTTGGCAGCACCTATTTTCATTGCGCAGGAACAAGGCATATCGGCCCTTCCTCCCAAGGAAATGCTATCGCCTTCGGATTTCACGCCCGAAATGGAACGCAAGCTTGAAAATGTCCCTCCGGCCGCTAATTTGATTTATAATAAAATACCCCTTCTGTCTGTCTATGACCTTCTTGATGTGATAGAGCGCACTAAAAACTGTTTGCCCCAAATTACGGTTCCATCTTTGATCATTCATGGAAATGCCGATACTATGGCAGCGGTTGAAAGTGCCAGCTATATTGTCGATCACATTGGCAGCAGCCGGAAGGAAATAGTTTTACTGGATGGAGAGGGGCATTTGCTTCCCTTGATGGAGGGACGAGAGAATATTTTCAAGAAAATCGTAACATTTGTTGATACGCTTTGATTTTTTGAGCAATGTAGACCAAGTAATGTTGGGGAGCATAGGAGGAAATATGGCAATACAGAGAAAACAATGCCTGTATCTGATGCTGGCCATTGTTTTTTTCATGACAGGGCAAAGCCATTTAGCCCATGGTGTTGCCGTTATTCCTGGGGATGCTCGG
>DOYB01000184.1:0-3710 GCA_003518745.1 Selenomonas sp.
GCTTTTCCTGCCACTGTCCCACCGATTCAATAATCCCTTCTGCCTCTTCCCTCGTGAATCGACGCAACGGAACGGGGTCTGTGCGATATTTTGTAACCCCAACGGGAACTATGGCCAGTGACAGCACACTGGGGCTCCGCTCTGCCAATTCACGAATCGTGCGTTCCAGCTCTTCACCATCATTTATTCCCGGACATAACACCACCTGGGTATGGTAATCCACCCCCGCGGCCTCAAGCCTGTCGAGCTGCTCTTTAATATCTGCTCCTCTCGGGCACCTTATCAGCTTTGCACGGACTTCAGGATTCATGGCATGAACAGATACGAACAATGGAGAAAGATGCAGCTTCTCAATCCTTTCAAAATCCCTGTCTCCCAGATTGGACAGTGTAATGAAATTGCCGTACAAAAAGGACATACGGTAATCGTCGTCCTTTATGGACAGTGTTTTTCTCATATTCGGCGCCACCATTTCCACAAAGCAGAAACAGCATTTATTCGCGCATCTTCTAATACCGTCAAACACCGCGGATTCAAATTCAGCGCCGAGCTCCTCGTCCATATCCTTGTCAAAGGCTATTAGCTCCTGCTCTCCGTCCCCATGCTCCACCAGCAGTTCTATTTCCTCATCAGCCATAGCAAAGCTAAGGTCTATAATATCCCTGCAAATGCTGCCATTAACCTCTAAAATGCTGTCCCCTGCCACCAGCCCCAATTCATCAGCAAGACTGCCCTCAGGAACCCGCAGGATTTTACCCGGATAATGTTTCTTCATTATTATCCCCCGTGGAAACTTAATACGACACTATCAATGTGAATCAAAGCCCTGTCTCTGCCGACAAAATTTCACAAAAAAGGAGTGATGACCATATCTTCACCACTCCTTACTTCTTGCTTATTAAATTTGTCAAGAAAGCCCAATAAGTCGCAGACTGATCGGCTGTTTACTCTTCTGCTTCGCCGGACTGCTCATCCTGATACTGCTGGTATTCCGCGGCGTCAGCATCCTTCTTAGCACGATTGATGCTGAGGGAAATGCGCTTGCGCTTCATGTCGATGCGCAGCACCTTTACCTTGACAACGTCACCGGTATGTACCGCCTCGTCAGCACGCTCAATATGCTTCTCGCAGAGCTCACCCATAGGAATGAGGCCATCGAAGCCGGGCTCGATTTCCATGAAAGCGCCAAAGTCTGTCAGCTTAATGATCTTTCCCTCAATGATCTGACCTTCCTGATAGCCCTCGGCCTTGTCAAGCCACGGATCCCTCATGGTATCCTTTACGCTGAGGGAGATACGCTTTGCGTCTACGTCAATGCTCTTGACGTAAACATCCAACTCCTGACCAACCTCAAGCACATCCGAAGGCTGCTTTACTCTGACCCAGGAAAGGTCGGAAATATGAGCAAGTCCATCCACGCCGCCGATATCGATGAAAGCACCGTAATCCACAAGACGCTTCACCACACCGCGCACGGTCTGGCCGGCCTCCAAAGTGGAGAACACTTCCTCCTGCTTCTTCTCACGCTCTGCCTCCAAAAGCTGACGGCGTGAAAGCACCAGACGCTGCTTGCGAATATCGATTTCGATGGGCAGAACCTCAACGGTCTGACCAACATAGACAGACAAATCCTTAACAAAATGAAGCTCCATCTGGGACGCGGGAATGAATCCGCGAAGGCCGTTAACAGACGCGACCAAGCCACCCTTTACAACTTGGGTTACCTGAGCCTGCACTGTCTCACCGCGTTCCTGGATTCCCTCCATCTCAGTCCAAGCCACCATGCGGTCAGCCTTGACCTTAGAGAGTACGCCACCATTTTCTCCGCCAAGAGACTGTACGTATACATCTATCTCATCGCCAACCTGCACAACATCCTCTGCAGAATCGGGTTCAGGAAAGGCGAGCTCCTTCTTCGGTACGGGAATCTCCTGCTTGTAGTGGATGTCGATAAAGGCCTCGTTATGATTCACCAAAACGACCTTTCCTCTGACAACCTCATGCTCCCTGGGTTCCTGAATCGCCCCCTCGGCTTCCTCCAATAAAGTTTTCATATCCTCTGACACTTTTGATATACCTCCTTGATAATCCAGTCCGGGGTGGACGCGCCGGCTGTAATACCAATTTTTCCCATTTTGTCGAACCATTGTTCTTGCAATTCCGCCACCGTTTCAATGTGGTAGGTCCTGCATTTCTGCGCACATAACTGCGCAAGACGCGAAGTATTCGCACTGTTTTTCCCGCCGATGACCAGCATGAGGTCCACCTTCCCCGCTAAGTCAATCGCCGCCGCCTGACGCTGATCCGTCGCCGTACAAATAGTACGGAGAATCTTAATCTCTCTCGACTTGTCCAGAAGCTTCATGACAATCTGCCTGAACCGGCTGCCTGAAAATGTCGTTTGGGAAACGATTCCCAATCTGGCACACGGAGCAAAAGCCTCCGCCTCTTCCTCTGTCTCGATGATCAACGCCTTATGAGAAGACCATTCAAAGATGCTCTTTACCTCCGGATGCTCCTTCTCTCCAACGATAATCACCTGATAGCCCTCATCCACAAGGGACTTAGCAGAAAGCTGGGCTTTTCTCACGTGCGGGCAAGTCGCATCCACAAGATTTAAGCTCATTCTATTCGCTTGTTCGTAGATCTCCGGACCAACTCCATGGGAGCGGATGATAACCGTCCCATCCTGCAGCTCATCCAGAGAATCAACTGTGCCTACACCTTCCCGCCTAAGCCGTTCCACCATCTGCGGATTATGGATAATGGGGCCCAGTGTACAAGCACGACCATCAACCGAGGCATTCTCCCGGGCAATCTTTATGGCGCGCTTAACGCCATAACAAAATCCCAAGTAATCTGCCAAAATGACTTCCATATATAACCACCGCTATAATTCGCAATCCGATGTATAGTATACCATCATTATGTTTTCCAAGCAAACAAAAAAATTATTTTATTCAAATTTAAAATTATTTTGTTCAATTACAGGAAATAACAATTATCTATACGTCAAAAACAACCTACTCGGCATCCTTATTTCTGGGGAAGAACTCATCGTGAATGGCGTTTACCGCCGTCACAAGCTCAGTACCCTTTATAAGGCACGAAATGCTGATTTCCGAGGTGCTGATAATGTCGATATTAACACCTGCCCCGGAAAGCGCTCCGAACATTCTGGAGGCAATCCCGGGATTTCCGAGCATGCTTGCTCCAACGATGGACACCTTTGCCACATCCTCTTCCACAAGCACCGCAATGGCCTTCAGCTTTGTCGCAACACCATCCACAACCTTCTTGGCCTCGAACAGATCGGAGCTGGCCACGGTGAATACCATATCCGTTATATTCTTCTCAGCATTGCGGATACTCTGGACAATCATATCCACGCTTATATTGGCATCCGATAAGGAAGAAAAAATCGCATGGGCGACACCGGGTGTGTTGGGAACTCCCAAAACCGCAATCTTTGCCACCTTGTCGTCGTGAGCTACGCCCCTGATTTCAAAATTCTTTTCTTCCATAGTATAATCCTCCCTGATAATCGTGCCTGTTTTTTTAGTAAATGTGGACCTGACATGAATGGGTATTTTGTACTGTAATCCCATTTCCACAGATCTGGGCTGCATTACCCCCGCCCCAAGACGCGCCATTTCCAGCATCTCATAATACGTGATTTCCTTCATTTTTCTGGCGCCCTTGGCAATGCG
>DOYB01000184.1:3887-7744 GCA_003518745.1 Selenomonas sp.
GGATCTCCAAGGGCATCTGCGCCTTGGAAGCCTGCAACCACCACGATGTTTCCCTTATCAAGCTCCTCCTTGACACGATCCGGATGTATATCAAGGATACGTCCCTTTGTATGAACCGAATCCGTCATCATTCCCACCATGGGCCCCGTCAGGGATATGGCGGAATGTCCCAGCTTCTTGAAGGCCATGGCCAGCAGAGCAATGGATATCTGTTCCCCGGTAGTCAGCAGCATATCCATTTCACGGGTATACTGATAGGGTTCCTGATCTATTCCCTTAGCCAGCGCGATCAAATCATCAGTGGTGTCTCCCATTGCCGACACCACCATGACAATCTTATCTCCCGGCTGCTTTTCCTCCAGGATACGTTTTGCTACCGCCATAATCTTTTCAGTAGTGGCGACGGAACTGCCGCCGAATTTCTTCACAATAAGTGCCATTCTTATCCTACCTCGATTTCCTCAACACTTTCCAAACGAATCTAGGCAACACAGCCAACCGTCCTGCTCGCTTCGGCTGGAGCATCCCCCTGAACAACCATTCCAGCTTTGCTTCCTGCATCCATTTTGGCGCCCGTTTCATGACTCCCGCCATGACATCAAGAGTTCCGCCTACCCCAATGGAAACAGGCACCTGAAGCTCTTCCATGTGAGCTGACAGCCATTTCTCCTGCTTAGGCACCCCAAGGGCCGCCAGCAGAATGTGTGGCTTTGCCTCCTTGATATCCCGGATTATTTCAGCCTCATCATCCTTAGTGAAATAACCATTACGGGTACCCACTATCTGAATCCCAGGATAAAGGGCCTCGGCCTTTGCCTTTGCCTTATCAGCCACTCCGGGAGCAGAACCGAAGAAATAAATCCGCAGGCTCTTTTCAGGGGCAGCCTTCATAAGCTGCTGCGCGAGGTCATAGCCGGCCACCCTTTCAGGCATTCTGCAGCCGAGACGACGTGCGGCCCAAACCGTTCCTGCCCCGTCCGGCACCACCAAAGCCGCGTTGTTCAGAATTGTCATAAGCTCCCTGTCATGGGTAGCCCTCATAATCATTTCCGCGTTTGCAGTGGCAATCAGAACAGGCTTATCTGCCTCTATGAACTTTTCGATCTGCTCTACCGCCTGCTGCATGGTAAGGGAGTCAACCCTTACTCCTAAAATGTCAACTTTGTCTGACACAGATGCTCCTCCAAGCTCTTTGATTCCATCGAGAAGCTGTCAGCTTCTCTTCTTCTTCAAATATTCATCAATGGCCGCAGCGGCCTTTTTACCTGCGCCCATGGCAAGAATAACCGTGGCGGCCCCCGTTACGATGTCACCTCCGGCAAAAACCCCCTCTTTTGTAGTAGCTCCGGTTTCCTCATGGGCAATGATATGGCCGCGCTTGTCAGTGTCCATCCCCGGCGTGGTCGATGCCACGATGGGATTAGGGCCTGTTCCGATGGCTATGATTACTGTGTCCACCTCAAGATTGAATTCGGAGCCTTCTATAGGCACAGGCCTGCGCCGTCCGGACGCATCAGGCTCGCCAAGCTCCATGCGGATACAGCGGAGCTCCTTGACCCATCCGTTATCATCACCAATCACTTCCACAGGATTGTTCAGTAATCTGAAGTCAATCCCCTCTTCCTCAGCGTGGTGTACTTCCTCCGCCCTGGCAGGAAGCTCCTCCAAACTGCGGCGATAGACTATGTAAACATGCTCTGCTCCCAGACGCAGCGCGGTACGGGCTGCATCCATGGCAACATTTCCGCCGCCCACAACCGCCACATTCTTACCTGCGTGAATAGGTGTGGCATATTGGGGGAACTGATACGCCTTCATGAGATTGCAGCGGGTAAGGAACTCGTTTGCCGAGTACACGCCATTCAGGTTTTCCCCCGGTATCCCCATGAAGTGAGGAAGGCCTGCCCCTGTTCCCACGAATACAGCATCAAAGCCTTCTTCCTGAATTAGCTCGTCTATAGTATAAAGCCTTCCTGCCACAGAGTCCAGCGCAATTTTAACTCCAAGCTTCTCCAAATTGGAAATTTCCTTCTTAACGACCTTGTCCTTAGGCAGCCTGAACTCAGGAATCCCATAAGAAAGAACGCCTCCCGCGACATGCAAGGCCTCGAAAATCGTAACCCTATAGCCCTTCTTCACAAGATCCCCTGCCGCCGTCAGCCCAGCGGGGCCTGCTCCTATAACGGCAACCTTTTGCGCGTCGGGAGCAAAGGACACCGGCCGAATATCATCCTCCTTCGCCATCTTCATATCTGCCGCGAAGCGCTCCAGCCGCCCAATGGCCACAGACTCGCCCTTTTTTCCAAGAACACAATGCTTCTCACACTGATTCTCCTGGGGACAGACCCTGCCGCAGACCGCAGGCAGGGAATTTGATTCCTGTATAATAGAAATGGCGCTATCATAGTCCCTGTCTTTTATCTTCGCTATAAAGGCAGGAATATTCACCTGCACGGGACAGCCCTTCCTGCACTGAGGAATTTTACAGTTCAGGCAGCGTCCGGCCTCTGCCACGGCAGTCTCTTCGTCATATCCCAGGGCTACTTCCTCAAAGTTATGGGCACGAACCTGCGGCTCCTGCTCAGGCATGGCATGCTTTTTCATGATGACCGCCATATCCACTACCTCCCCAGTCCTATATTGCAAACATGGTCCTTAGCTTCAGCTTCCTGCTTCCGGTACATGCGTCCACGACTCATCAGGCTTCCGAAATCCACCAAATGCCCGTCGAACTCGGGCCCATCCACACACGCGAATTTCGTTTCATCTCCCACCTGCACACGGCAGCCGCCACACATACCTGTTCCATCCACCATGATGGGATTCAGGCTGACTATTGTCTTGATGCCAAGGGGACGTGTTGCCTCCACGACACTCTTCATCATGATACCGGGGCCTATGGCTGTAACCTGGTCTATCTTTTCCCCGCGATTCACAAGCTGCTGAAGCGCGTTTGTAACAAAGCCCTTGATTCCATAGGAACCGTCATCAGTTGTAATGAGTACCTCATCGCTTATGGCGCGCATTTCATCTTCAAAGATAAGGATATCCTTTGTCTTGGCACCCAGAATGGAGATGACCTTATTCCCCGCTTCATGCATAGCTCTGGCAATTGGATATACCGGCGCGACGCCAATACCTCCGCCCACGAAAACAATGGTCCCCATATCGGGCTCAACATGGGAGGGCTGCCCTAAAGGGCCTGTGAAATCCAGAATGGAGCCGCCTTCTTCTACGGCTGCCAGTGCCGTTGTGGAGGCGCCCACGACCTGAAAGATTATCTTCACCCAACCTGCTTCACGATCAAAATCGGCAATGGTCAGGGGTATACGCTCCCCCTCCTCATTCACGCGCAAAACTATGAACTGACCTGGAAGCGCCTTCTTAGCTACCCGGGGAGCCTCTATATTGTAATCAAAGACTCCCGGCGAAAGTTCTTTCTTACTGCATACGCGAAACATGTTTCCCCTCCTGTTCTTGAGAACTGACTAATTAATATTTTCTATTCTGCGTCAATTGAAAAAATCCTGCTGATTATACTGCCCTGCCACAATGTATACATTATGGTCATCTCTAAAAGGCAAAAAAAGTTCCGATTCAAATGATACAATAGGCATAACAAACGTGGAGATAAGAACAGAGAAGCAAATTTATTTTCATGATATCTGCTACAATGGATTTCATAAGAGACCTGCCTTGTTTTGTATTTGCCGCCTAAGCATACATTACAGGGTACAGGTCTCTTCCTGCTTTTGCAACCCCTTACCGAGAACTATTTTACACTAAGGGCAGGCACCCCGAAGAATGCCTGCCCTTAGAAATCCCTAAAGTCTATTTGGTTGTCCAGCTGCTGCTCT
>DOYB01000047.1 GCA_003518745.1 Selenomonas sp.
ATTAGAATTTCATTAAATAATTTTTATGGATATTTCACCGTCGGCAGAGGGCCGCACTGCCATTATCTCAGCATGTTCGGAAAGTTATCTATCAGATACGCCCCGACAGTCTCGCCTATATATTGCTTCGCCTCCATGTCGGGATGAAGCCCATCGCTGGTATATCTCGCGTCCAGATGCCCATTTATATCCGAGAGAACGCTGTGTACGTCTACATGGTAGCTCTGCCTGATAATCCAATCGTTTACATATTCCTGGTGGACTTGCCAATCCTCCCTGGGTGTCTCCAGAATCCCGCGGTTCGCTATCATTCCCGGATTTACGGGAGTTACCGTCACAAATACGGGTATGATATTATTTTCCAAGCATTTAGTGCGGATCTTGGCCAGATTCATAACCGTTTCCCATCCCGGAACAGAGCCGCGACAGTCGTTGACTCCACCCATCACAACCAAAATCTTGGGTTGGAAGGGCAATACGTCCCGGTCGAAACGATAAAGCATATCACCTGTGGTATCGCCGCTCATACCAAGATTCTTCACCGGCACAGGCGAGTAGGTTTCCCAATTATACATCGCGAAACTCAACGGAATCGAGATCGCGCCTCCGCCATGGGTAATGCTGTCTCCGAAGGCTGCCACCTTTACCGGAGATGTCACATGGAATTCAACAGGCTCACACCAATCGCTTGTTTGATAGCCTTCATCTGTCACCGACCTCACACGCCACGCATAGTCTCCGGGTGTGGTGTATCCCCCCTCCTCGTAGACATCATACTCTCCCCCATAAAGTCTGCGGATTACCACATCTCCCTCGTCCGTGTGCTTTACCACCTCTACCTCATGGTGCTTGGCATTGCTTGTGGGTATCCATGAAAATACGGGATACAGCGGGAAATAATCCATTTTGTCATACTCTGTGGTTGGTCGCGGGGCCTTGGGATTCAGTTCCCCCTCAATGATGGGCTTTGGCTCTGAAAAGCTGCCCATGGCATTCCCCTCAAAGGTAAGCGGGCAAACCTTCCAATAGAAGTCCTTTGCTCTTTCACCATATTTTTGTAGATCAATTTCAAGTCCTTCGGTGAAAACATAATTCTGAACCGAAACGACGTTTTCCGGCGTATCATTCTTATCCCTCAGCAAAACCACCTGATAGCGGACTGCCCCCGGAACAAGCTGCCAGGTAAGCCTAACCTTCCGGAGCGTAACCTGCGCTTCAGCCCCATCCTTATCCGCGCCTCCATGACGTTCTGACAAATTCACCTTGGTATCACCCTTATGCGCGTCATTATTTCTGCCGGCTTTTCTTTTAGAAGCCTCTCCATTCCCATTTTCTAAATTCCGGTTCTTTTTATCGTGATTATTCTGATACAGGTGTCTCGCGCCCTCCACATAGCCCGGAAGCTCTCTCTCCTCTGTGTTTGCCTGCTTGGCTTCAGCGCAGGACATGAACATCAATCCACCTATCAGCGGCGCAGCCATCCATAGATATACAAGCCTCACTTAACGAATCACATTCCTTTCCATAAACTCTTATCACAAAAACATTATTATTTCTTGAAACGCCCTTTAGAAAATCCTCTCTTTATCCGATATATCATAGAGATACAGCTTGAGAAAGGAAATTCCTATGACTAATACAATCCTGATTGATTCTTCACTTAGTTTTCTCTATAATACCAAGTCCAAGAAAAAAACTGAAGCCTCCACTGGCAATTCTTATCTTGATATGCTGAAATCCGCAATGGCGCAGGAAACCGATGAGGACGTGTCCACCGCGGACATGACCATGAACGAGTACAAAAAATACATCGGCGCGAAGATGCAGCAGCTAACAAAGCATCCCTCACGGTCAGACAGCACCTCCATGGTCACAATCTCCAAGGAAGGCTGGGAACGCATGAAAAGCGATTCCGGCTATGAGCAGTGGGTCCTTGACACCCTGCAAAGCAAGCTCTCAGCCCCTGATTCATGGGCTGACGTGGGAAGCGGCAGTTACTCCGAATATCGGTTTGGAGCCACGAAGGAGGAGTTTCAAGAGGATAATTGGGGCAAGGACTATCCCGGAGATATCAAGAGCTATATTACCTCAGAAATATTCAACTCAAAGAAATCCTACGAGAGCCTTTGGCTTGAGCTTGCCCAAAGAAGGCTGCGAACCGCGAATCATCACGCCATAAACAACTTTACCGACAACATTGCAAGATTACAGCAGTTAAACCTTCTTAATTCCAGCGGAAAAGATTTGAATTCCCTCCAGAACTCCGCTTACCTGTTGACTGCTTTAAATGCCTATATGAAATAAACCGTTAGGAACCGCTGCCAAAGCAGCGGTTCCCTTTTTTTTAGGCATGTCGTTAACCTAAGAAAATTGATACGAAAAGCCTTCCCCTTTGAGGGGAAGGGGGACCGCGAAGCGGTGGATGAGGTGGCTTTGTCAACTGACGGAATCCACCTCATCCGCCCCTACGGGGCACCTTCCCCTCAAGGGGAAGGCTAAAGTTACTGACATTACTTTTTTAAGGCATTTTTATCGACGTCTTCCTAGCATTATACATGAAATACTGCTGCGCGGAAAGAGGTTCCTCATCAGATTCTATTTTTTTATAGTTCCCCTGTGGATCAATCAGCCTCGCCTTTTGATTATCCTTTAGCTGTATCGCCAGCATGTCCAGTATTTGCGTCTTGAGCCTCTCATCATATATGGGGCACGCCACCTCCACACGATTCTCAGTATTGCGGGTCATCCAGTCAGCTGAGGATATGAACACCTGGGACTCGTCTCCGGTACCGAACACAAATACTCTTGAATGCTCCAAAAAACGTCCCACGATGCTTCGTATACGAATGTTTTCCGTCTTGCCCGGAACCCCGGGCAGCAGGCAGCAAATACCGCGAACGATCATATCTATCCGTACTCCTGCCTGCCCGGCCTCCACCAGAGCATCAATGAGTTCACGATCCGTAATAGAATTCATCTTCAGGAGAATCCTTCCCTCGCCGCCCATCTCCGCCTTATACTGCTCGGACCTTATGAGTTCCAAAAGGCGGGGCTTTAGTCCTACAGGAGCCACGAGAAGGTGCTGATAGCTGCCATATATGTCTGAACGCGGGTCGTAAGCCTCCTCCATGTTTCGGAAAAACTGCTCAGCATCCCTTCCTATCTCCTCATCAGCAGTCAGAAGGGCATAATCCGTGTAAAGGGCAGCCGTCTTTGCGTTGAAATTCCCCGTTCCCACATGGGTAATATAGCTTGTGGAGCCATCTTCATGCTCGCTCTTTATAAGGCACATCTTCGCGTGAACCTTGTAGTTGGCGAAGCCATACAGTATCCTGCAGCCGGCCTCTTGAAGCTCGTCCACCCAGCCCATATTGTTGGCCTCATCGAAACGGGCCTTCAGCTCCAGGAGCACCGTAACACGCTTTCCCTTCTCTGCCGCGTCACGGAGATAGCCCATGAGCTTCACATGGCCCTTTCCGATGCGGTATATGGTAATCTTCAGTGAACTGACCTCAGGAGCATTCACTGCCTCACGGACAAGCTCCAGCAAAATACCGAAATCATCATAGGGATAGGACAGCAAAACATCCCTCTGCCGAACCACCTCCATCATAGAGGCATCGCCAAAGCGCTCCTCCTTTGTAACAGGACGCCAAGGCTCATAGCAGAGTTCCTTCCTCTGGGCTTCTGAAAAATCATCCTCCAGGGGATAGACATAGTCCATGGTCAGAGGCGCGTTGGAATTAAATATCTGCTTCTTTGGAATTTCAAGGTACTCCTTTAGTCTTTCCGCCACAGGGGACTCGCCCTTATTCTGTATTTCGAGTCTTACAGGTGGCAGTATCCATCGGCTCATCAGAGCATCCTTTGTCTGTTCAAGAATCACCTTTTCCCTGTATTTGGCGCTTGTAAGCATTTCCTCATCATCAGGGTTGATGTCCGCGTTGCGGGTAATGGCAAACACGGCGCCATCTGTAACAGTCGGAAATATCCTGCTCATGAAGGCCGCGATTATATCCTCCAAAAGGATGTACTCCATACGGTTCTTCCTGATCCGCCAAAAGCGTGGCAAGGATGCCGGCAGTGATATCAATCCAATGGTTGAGTCCTGCTCATACTGCTTCTTGGATTTCTTCTTGTACTTCTTCTTGTATTTCAGAAGCGCCGCCACCCATATTCCCTTGCTTCTGAGATTGGCTGGCAGTGGATTCCTGAGGTCTACAATAAGAGGCGAAAGCACCGGCAGAATGCGGGTTCTGAAAATATTCTCGACCTCACGCTTTGTTTTCTTGTCCAAGGACTCGAATTTCCGCCGGGTTATGTTTTCTGCTGCCAGTTTCCTCTCCAATTGGACAAAAAACTTATCCCTCTTTTTGTAAAGACCCCTGCACACCTCGAATATTGCCGCCATCTGCTCCTTAGGCGTCATATTGCTCTTATTGTCACGCCGTTTTGGGTCGGTTCTATCCATATCGGAAAGGCTGCCAACCCTCACCATGAAAAACTCATCAAGATTATTTGTGAATATCTCAACAAATTTCAGTCGCTCATAAAGGGGCACCGACTCGTCCATGGCCTCATCCAGAACCCGCTCGTTGAATTTAAGCCAGGAAAGTTCCCTATTCTGGGTACAGGCGCAATCAAGCCTCTTCGAGTTTTTACGCTTCGGTTCCTTCATTCTCCGTTACAACCTCCTGCATCACAACCTCCTGCGCCTGCGGCTGGGGCTCTTCAGATGTAGCTTCAGCCTTGCGCCTTGTTCTTCTGGCCCTTGGCTTTTTCTCCTCAGCCTTCTCTGCCCTTTTAGACCTTCTGCCGCGGCCTGTCTTTCCGGTTTTCCCTCCGCTTTGGGGCGTTTCAGCCTCCACTTCGCCATTGACGACGAACTTATACAAATAGCCCTCACGAACTCCGGCCTCTGTCACTTCTATGGTTTCGCCGCCAAAGTACTTGGCAATGGTCTGAAGGACGATCATTCCGGGCAGTATGGTACGCACACGATACGGAATAACTCTGACCAGAATATCCAGAGCATCAACAGGCACGGAGTCCTTCTCGTCATTCTCAAGAATCTTTATCATCTTGCCGAGATTGATTACATTTATGGAAGTCTCCTCAGCAGGAAGGCGGAACATATCCACAGCGAGCTTGTTGGCCGCACGGGCTGTGCCGCCTACGCCGCAGATAACCGGATATGAGCCCTTGGCAAACTCATCGGGGAGCTTTTTCAATGCCTCTGTCACAGCTTTTTTTATAGCCTTCCGTTCCTTTGCCGTAGGCAGGATATTGGCCACGAACTTGTCATAGGTGTTGAGGGAACCGAAGGGCAGGCTTACAGCGTTCAGCATCTTGCCATCCTTATAGGGAACAAGCTCTGTGCTGCCGCCGCCGATGTCAACAAGAATGCCCGAATCCATATTCTCAAGGGCATGAGAAGCACCGATAAAGTCCAGCTCTGCCTCCATCTCTCCTGAAATCACATGCACGTCCATGCCGGAATTCTTGATGATTTCCCCCACCGCGGCCCTGCTGTTCTTCGCGTTGCGAAGAGCCGCTGTAGCAAATACATGCACATTACTGATTTTGAGTCCATCCAGCAACACCTTGAAGCTGCTGAGAACCTCAGTAACTCTCTGAATACCTGCCGGCAGCATTTGCCCATTACGCACATAGGAGGCAAGCCCTACGGATTCCTTTCGGCTCAGCACCGGTACCGGCTGGCCGTATTCTATCTTGTAAATATTCAGACGAACCGTATTGGAGCCTACGTCAACAACTGCATACATATAATCTTCACTCCTGTTCTTTTTGTTAAGGAATCTTCATAAAACGCAATTATACGTTTGTTTACTTCGCTTTTGACAGGTAGAAATCCTTCATACTAATAAAAATTGTGCAAAAACTTAACCATCTTTTTTATGAAATGGTTTTATGAAAATTAGCTGAATTTAACAAAAAACTTGCAACACTATCGTTCTTATGGTAAAATCACTCTGTTGCGTATGCGGAGATTCAGCTGTGTCCGTATACAGAGAAGGAGGTGTGTAGTCATGGCAACTGTCTGCGAGGTTTGTGCAAAGGGGATGCTGTCCGGAATGCATGTCAGCCATTCCCACATTAGGACGAAGCGCAAGTGGAAGCCGAACATCCAGCGCGTGCGCGCGATTGTTGACGGAGAGATAAAGCGTATCAATGTCTGCACTCGCTGCCTGCGTTCCGGAAAGGTAGAGCGTGCTATCTAATCACGCAATATGTTTCATAAAAGCTGATATATCATGAGGAAGCCGCTTGATAACCATCAAGCGGCTTCCTCATTTTTATTTCTGATTCAATTCGTATCAAATAGGTTCGTTGACTTCTCAAGAAGGCTGTCACGCCTTTCCTTCGATGCCAGGAAATAATCATACAGGGCCTGGCGGTCTCCCTTTTCCACAGAATCGATTACCTCGCCTAAGATTCCCTGCAGTTCACGAAGATGGTTTGCTATGGCCTCCCCGTTTGTCATGCAGATATCTGCCCACATGTCGGCATTGGAGGATGCAATGCGGGTAGTATCCTTGAAGCCTCCACCAATCAGTTTTATGCAGGATTCCAGATCGCTGCCGCTGCGATTCAAAAGGGTCACCAAGGCAGCCGCCGTCACATGTGGAACATGGCTGATTACCGAAGCGCAGCGGTCATGCTTTGCTATGTCAAGGGTAGTAAAGCTCGCTCCCGTATGCCGCAGAACTGACATCAGCTTTTCATGTGCCTCCTGTGGAGCCCCAGTATCCTCTACTATGACATAGGCCTTTCCCACAAAGAGATCCTTATCCGCCGCGGCCACACCGCTCTTTTCGCGGCCTGTCATGGGATGCCCGGCAATATAATAGATGTCGGGTGGCAGCATCTCTTTCAAACGGTCGTAGACATATTGCTTGGTACTGCCCGCATCCGTGATGATTGTTCCCTTCTTCAAGAAGGGGAGTATCTTTTCTACCATGGGAACAATCTGAAGCACAGGGGGACTCAGGAACACGATATCCGCGTCTCTTACCACCTCACTGACATCGGCAGATGCCATATCCACTGCCCCTCGGGCCAATGCGAGATCCATGGAGGACTGGGTACGGCAATGTCCTGTCACGAATACCGAATCCCCCATACGGGCCTTCAGAGCCAGCCCAAGAGAACCGCCGATAAGCCCTACCCCGATTATTGCCAGTCTGGTCACCTTCATACCGTTTTTCCCATGAGCTTCGCTATGGCGCGAACCTCACCCATCAAGCGTACAAAATTCTTGGGTGTCAAGGACTGATCCCCATCGGAAAGCGCGACTTCGGGATGCGGATGAACCTCGATTATCAATCCATCAGCTCCTGCCGCCACAGCAGCCCGCGCCATGGGACGCACCATCTGCCAACGGCCTGTGCCGTGACTTGGGTCCACAACAACGGGAAGGTGCGAAAGCTCCTTTACCGCCGCAACAGCGCTGAGATCCAACGTATTCCTCGTAAAGGTCTCGTAGGTGCGTATCCCCCGCTCACAGAGAATGACCGACTCGTTGCCTCCGTCCATTATATACTCCGCCGCATTAAGCCATTCACTTATGGTGGCGGAAAGTCCACGCTTCAGCATAACAGGCTTACTCGTCTTTCCAATTGCCTTGAGCAGCTGGAAGTTCTGCATATTGCGCGCCCCGACCTGGAACACATCCGTATAATCCCCCATGAGAGCAATGTCATCTCGATCCACTATTTCCGTAATGACCTTGAGACCTTCCGCGTCTGCCGCGTCCCTGAGCATTTTGAGTCCCTTTTCGGCGAGACCCTGGAAATCATATGGGGAAGTACGGGGCTTGAACGCGCCTCCACGCAGGAAATCAGCGCCTCCGGCCTTAACCTCGCGGGCTGCCTCACGGAGCTGCTCCTCACTTTCCACGGCGCAGGGCCCGGCCATCACGACAATATGGTCACCGCCGATCTTGACTCCGCCAACATCCACCACAGTATCATTTGGATGGAAATCACGACTCACCAGCTTGTATTTTTCAGTGATGCGGACAGTCTTCTCAACGCCCTCCATCATGTTCATCTGCAGGTTCGCGATTGTTTTCTTATCTCCGATTACACCAACTATGGTGCGGTCCTCACCTTCAGAAAGGTGTGCCCTCAGGCCAAGCTGCGTAAGTTTCTGCTGTACACGATCCAAATTCTCCTTTGTTGCCCCTGGACTCATTACTATAATCATGTCGGCACCTCCAATGTCATCGCTATTTCGTCACAATTCGGAAATTTGGGGCAGTCAATGCATTCCTTCCAAACCTTGTGGGGTAACTGTTCCTTCGTAATGGTACGAAAGCCCAATGTCTGGAAAAAACCGGGTTTGTAGGTAAGCGTAATAAAACGCTTGACACCGAGCCCACGTCCTTCATCAAGCAGCCGCCTGACTATTTCCGCTCCTATGCCCTGGCGAATATGGGCCGGGGACACTGCCATGGTTCTGATTTCAGCCAACTCATTCCAGATAACATGAAGCCCTCCCACGCCGACAATACTGCCATCCTCATCTTCAGCCACAATCATGTCTCGTATTGTCTCGTAAAGGGTATTGCGAGATCTGGCCAGCATAACGCCATCATTGGCATATCCGTTCACCAACTCGAATATCGCCTCAATATCCCCAAAGCTAGGTTTCCTGTATAACATTCCAATACACCTCGCGTTCACCGACCACTATAATATCATAAATCCCACCATAAGCCAACTTGCGCACAAAAATTTTCGCTCTTTCTTTGGCTTGAAACACCATTATATTTTTGCTATTATGTAGCGTGTGTCAATTGCACGAAATCCGAAGCCTGTCCGCGCCCTAATGGCTTGACTGGCCAGATTTCGTAGTATTCAAAGGAGGAATTTCAGAAAAATGGAGAACTTCTTCAAGCTGAAGGAGCATGGCACAACGGTCAGAACTGAGCTCATGGCAGGGCTTACAACTTTCATGACTATGGCCTACATCCTTGCGGTTAACCCACTCATACTGGGAGCCACCGGCATGGATGCGGGAGCCGTATTCACGGCCACCGCCCTTATTTCAGGCTTGACCACTCTGTGCATGGCATTTCTTGCCAATATGCCCCTTGTACTCTCAGCCGGTATGGGACTGAATGCTTATTTTGCATATACAGTCGTAATCGGCATGGGCTATACCTGGCAACAGGCTCTGGCAGCGGTATTCATCGAAGGTATTATCTTTATACTGCTTTCAATCACTAATGTCCGCGAGGCAATCTTCAACGCGATTCCAATGTCCTTGAAAATTGCCGTAACCGTGGGTATCGGACTCTTTATCTGCTTTATAGGACTTCAGAATTCCCATATCGTCGTGGACGGTCCCACTCTCGTGCGGCTCTTTTCCTTCCGCACGTCTCTTGAGACAGGAACCTTCCAAACAGAAGGCATAACGGTACTTCTGTCCCTTATCGGCCTGCTGACCTCTTCCTTCCTCATGATTCGCAAGGTCATGGGATCGATTCTCTGGGGAATTCTAATCACCTGGGGACTGGGCATGCTCTGTCAGCTTTTGGGAATCTACGTGCCAAATCCTGAAGCAGGTTATTTCAGCTTATTCCCCTCGGGATTAATATCCATGCCCGCTTCATTAGCACCCACCTTTATGGCATTGGATTTCCACTCCATCCTAACCGTTAACTTCATATCAGTGCTGCTGGCCTTCCTGTTCGTGGATTTGTTTGATACTTTGGGAACAGTCATTGGCTGTGCCTCAAAGGCCAACCTGCTGGACAAGAACGGAAAGCTGCCCAATATCCGTAGTGTGCTGCTGACCGACGCTATCGGAACAACTGCGGGCTCCCTGGCAGGAACCTCCACCATCACTACCTTCGTGGAATCCTCCGCAGGTATCGCGGAGGGTGGCAAAACCGGTCTTACCGCTCTATCCGCGGGCTTGCTGTTCCTGCTGGCACTCTTCTTCTCTCCGATATTTCTGGCCATCCCATCCTTCGCAACCTCTCCCGCGCTGATAGTTGTGGGATTCCTAATGATGCAGCAGGTAATAAAGATTGACTGGCACAACGACCTTTCAGAGGCTATTCCGGCATTTATCACCATTTATTCAATGGCCTTCATGTATTCCATCTCAGAGGGAATTTCCTTCGGCGTCATATCCTACACCATCTTGCACATAATGAATGGACACGGTAAATCCGTTACGCCCCTTATGTACATATTGACAATATTATTCATCATGAAATATATCTTCCTTTGATATATTTTCAATCCTGCAGGCGGCCGGAGTGATTTCGGCCGCTTGTTTTACAGCCGAAAGGCCCCCGCTTTAAAGGCGGGGGCCTTCCGGCTAATTAGGTTAAAGGTCATTTCTATCATTGACAAGATATTTGCTAGATATCATGCCTTTCACCTAAACTTTTTCTCTGCGTATAAAACTTTCAATCATAAAGCACATAACTGAAAAAACGGTAACGGACAAACCGCGGTAAGTAAAGAACGCATGTATGTACGAGTGCCCGCTGCATACCATGTACCAAATAAATGGCAAAGCCGCTATGACCATGTATGGAATAAAACCGGTCCAGGAAAATCGAATTTTTCGCCTTCCGGAAACAAGCATATATATTACATAAATAAGCATTCCAAAGAAAAAAATGCGTATTGGGCCATTTCCACAGGTAGAAATATTTCTTTCAATAGCGCTTAGCCATGTAATATTCCATCCCGCGCTCACCATTGACTCACTTTGCGGTATGGTATAGTGACCTACCTGATGTACAGCATCGGCGAGCGTATTATATCCTGTCAAGATCCAGGACATAATCCATTTGCCGCTCCACATGCCGGCGTATCCCACACCCCACGCAGCCATCATTCCAAACATAGAGCGCATATTATTTTTGAGGCTTCTGGCTGAGAAAGTTTTTTTGTTCAAGCTGTACCACATCATCAGTGGAATTCCGAGAGAAGCAATCGGATAGGTAAGAAAGTCAAAAAATGCTGCTAATATGCCAATAGCCGCAAAAAAATACGGATACCTGTCTTTTTGGAACAACTCATCATTCCATTTGAGCATAACGAGAACGGATAGCATTACGATGTAATAGATACATGAATTCTGAAAGGACATGGAAATCGTGACTATATTCATCGTCATTACGGAAAAAGCAAAGGCAAGGGCATAGGATGAATTCAAACGCTTGTATATCATCAGCAGCACGATAACAAAAAGCGCAAAAACGCAGTAAGAATTCAATACCCGTATATGCTGTATCTGTGTAATTGCAAGCAGGGGCTTAAGCCATAGCAGATACCCATGCCAGTACCTCGGATAAGGCACATCGAATACATCCCCGTTATTCATTGCCATCAACAGCGTCTTGGTCTGCTGCCCTTCCGGCTCACTACCCCAACGAAGATTCATCATCGCGGAATACACAACACCTTGCTCCAGTGGGTGTACCGCATTCATAACCATAATGGAATCTGTAAAATTATCAAGCTTAGACTGCTCCGCCCCCGTAGCCCACGCGGAATAATCATCCTCATACTCGTACAGCTTCATAGATTCGCGGACATGCTTCTCCATGGATTCCATTGGAAGAGCATACACAAGAATCATTGAAACTGTCCCAAGGATGACAGCGATGGCTGTTCCTAATAGAATTCGGCCTAGAACCTTTATTTGCGTCACCGGAGCATCACCACCATGTATCAAATTTCACTAAAAAAGCTCAATAAGCGCCCTTGCGCGCCACTACCACCCCAACCGTCTTAAGGAGATAGACCATATCTATCCAAACAGACCAGTTCCGCACATACCATGAGTCCATCTGCACACGCTCCTCATAGGTGGTGTCGCTCCGGCCACTGACCTGCCATACTCCCGTTATGCCCGGAGGAACCATGCAGAAATCCTGAAAATAATGACCATAATACTTAATCTCGTCCTTGACAATGGGCCGAGGGCCTACCAGACTCATCTCACCCTTAATGACGTTGATGAACTGCGGCAGTTCATCAAGACTGGTCTTTCGCAAAAAAGCGCCTACCCGCGTAACCCTTGGATCGTCCTTTAGCTTAAAATCACGTTCCCACTCTTCCCTGGCTTCGGGATGCGTAGACAAATATTCCTCCAAGGCCTCCTTGGCATTGGGTATCATGGAACGGAACTTGTAACAGGAGAATTCCTTTCCATCACGACCGACCCTGCGATGTGAGAAAATAATGGCTCCTGGGCTGTCCAGATATATCAGCAGCGCGATAACGCATCCAATCGGTAAAACAAACAGCATTCCCAGCAAACTCACAAACAAATCGAAGAAGCGCTTGAATGCCCTGTTATACCAGTGAGCCATGTTGTTGCGCACCTTCAGGAATACAACCTTTGACTCCCCTAGGCTTTCTGCCTCCATGGAATCCACCGGCGCTCCAAAAAAATCGGGTACGAAGGCCACGTTCTTGACCAAAGGCTGTATACGAGTCACCATATTCACTTGTTCTGAAGGAGACAATCCCGGCGCGGTAATCAGAACGTGCTGCACCCCGGTCATACTTATCACTCGCTCTACATTGGCAAAGCGCCCCAAAATACGGTATTCCTTTGCCAACGTCTCGGAAGTGGGATGATCATCTATGAACCCCAAAACCCTGTAACCGCCTCCGGCCTGCCGCTTCAATGACTGTATGACCAGTTCCGCCGTCCTTCCTGCCCCCACGAACAAAACCGGGGTCTGGAAGAGCTTATGCTCGTTCACATATCTCTTGAAGCAGAATCGTGCTGACAGTATAAATACAAAGGCAAAACACCCGGTCATTCCCACGAACAGACGGGATACAACCTCAGCAACCTTACCAAAATACATGAGCATCGTTATCGTAAGTATGCTGTAGAACACGGACCAAAACACATTCTGCGCCATCTTCCAAACCGGCATCTGACGGATGTGGGTATTGGAAGACTGAAGAAAACACAGGAAGATAGTCGGGACTATAACATACAAATAAACATTAGGTATCCGAAAACCCTCAGCCGCTATGGGCAGCCAATCACGGCGCATATAATATGACAGCAATTCAGCCGAAACAATCATTAAATAGTCCAAAGCCATCAGAAGCACTGGAAAGACCTTCATAGAATGCTGTTCAAATATCTTTTTCAAGATGCCAGGTTTGAATTTAGTATGCATAGGAACCCACTCTCCACCTACAAGTATCAGCAAAATCGTTCTTCATACAAATCAAGCCCACGCCTTACTATGTCATCCATATCGTAATATCTGTACTCAGCAAGCCGCCCCAGCAGGATCAAATTGGGAATCCGTCCTGCTCTTTCACTGTATTTTTTATACAGCTTCTGATTTTCATCGGTGAATATCGGATAATACGGCGTATTTCTTCCTCTCTCATAGCTCTGGGGATATTCCTTAAGTATAGTCGTACTCCCCACAGATGCCGGATGAATATGCTTGAACTCGGTAATCCGCGTAAAATCATAGTTGTTGGGATAGTTAACCACAGGAGCCTCCTGGTACCACTCCCGATCAACAGTCTCAAACTCCATGCGTATACTGCGATAGGGAAGCACTCCAAGCTCATACTCAAACAGTTCGTCAATCTGGCCTGTATAAATAACATCGCCCTTAAAGGGCTTTCCCATAAATAATATCTGATTTTCCTCTACTCTCATAACATCATGAAAAGAGGTGTTCAGCATCAATTTGATATTTTTATGCTCCAGCATTTTCTCAAAAACCGCCGTATACCCCTTTGTGGGAACCCCCTGATATCTATCGTTGAAATATCTTCCGTCCCTGCCGATAAACACCGGCACTCTGGCTGTCACCGCGCCGTCTATCTCATCGGGCTTGAGGCCCCACTGCTTTTCGGTGTAATGAAGGAATATCTTGTCGTATATAAAATCCGCAAGGTATTGCAGTTCCTTGTCACTGGATTGCTTGAGCTTCAATATGTGAACCTTTGAATTATATTCGTAGGTCTGAAGCAGCGTCTCCTCTATCCTATCCGCAAGAGATTTGGGAAACACCATATGCAGCGTATCAAGGTTGAAGGGAATTGGAGCCTTCTGCCCATCTATCATGGCAAGTACATGGTGCTGATAGATATCCCAGCTTGTGAATCCGGAAATATAGTCCCAAATCTTTCGGTCATCAGTATGAAATAAATGCGGCCCGTAACGATGCACGAGTATGCCATTCTCATCTCTGCAGTCATAGCAATTCCCGCCGATATGCCTGCGCCGTTCAACAAGCAGCACCTTTTTCCCCTGCTCCACAGCCAAACGCTCTGCCATAACCGCTCCCGCAAATCCGGCACCAACTATAATACAGTCAAACATCGCCCTATCTCCCTTGTGAATCTCCTATATGTGAATCGTTTTCCGTTCCCCAGAATATCGTGAATATTATATCAAAAATGCCGGACAGTTTCAAACTGCCCGGCATTTTCCATTCTCATTACCGCAAACACAAATCAAAATTCCGTTACAACAACCAAGAATCAAGATAGAAAACTATAACCCATCAATTCATCAGGAATTTGCTGCCGGATAACTTTGGAAAACAGTACCGTCGGAGTAGGCCAGATTAATCTGGTGATTCTTCGCGTCCAAAATCCTCAGCGAGCCGCCATCATAGCTCAAGACACCGTCATTACCATCGTAGTAAGCATTTGTGATTTCCCTTGTGCAAAGAATTCTCGTATTGTCATGAATCCCGTATACGGTGTCATTTCCTGACCAGAAAGCAATCTGGGCATTGTCCCCCACAACGATGATATTATCATCCCCGCTATTGCCTGCCGTACCCTCGTTGGTATGGAGATGTATCCAGTCGCCCGGCTGATTGTCAGCAGCCTGCTTCGCGATATAGCGCATAATAGTGTAGCCATCGCTTGTGCTTGCGCTGGCACCATAAAAATCTCCACCACAAACCATCTGTTTGATACCGCTCTGAATTTCGCT
>DOYB01000227.1 GCA_003518745.1 Selenomonas sp.
CCTCAGCCCCGTATTACAGTGGAGGTAGCGCTTCTCCTGCTTGCTCAGGCTGAAGCAGCCCGGCCCGCTGCCACAATAGATGTCTCTACTAACGCATCCGCAAACGGGGCCGCCATGGACTCCAGAATATCGCAAATGGAAGCTAAAATACTTGCCCTGACAGAGGCCTTGCAAAATGTAAAATCCGTGGGGCCGGGGATGCAGTCTGGCCCTGGGGCGCAAAGTACTTCCAATGTCAAGACTGCGGGAAAAGCCTCATCCATGAAGGTACCTCCCTCCCTATCGGCTGCCGGCTCCGGCAAGCAGGCGGAGTTCCCCGCTGAAATTCAGCAGAAGGCGTCTGAAATATGGCAAAGTCTGCTCCAGCAGCTATTGCAGCAGAACAAGAAACCCGTGCACTCCTGCGTGTCTCAAGGAAATGCCATTGGATTCACCGAAACCCACTTCTTCGTCACTTACCAAAGCGATATGCTTACCATGTTATCCATGCGCAGCTACCGCAGGATACTGGAGCCCATGCTTTCAAACCTGATGGGAAGAAGTATAACGCTGGAGTGTTCCACTATCGGCTCTGCCCAAAAGCCTCCAGCCCCAAAAGAAAAACCCTCGTCTAAGAAGAAGCCCCTTGAACGGGTGCTTCCTGCAGGGGAAACGGAGATACAAGTGGACCTTTCAAAGATGGACTCAGAGACACGGAAGCAAATCGATCACGCCATGGGAGTTTTCAACGGTATCTTTGTTAAACCGCCCGAAAACAGACATGATGGAAATGATTGACGTAGGCTGATTCTTTTGATAATGTTAATTAGAAGAAACAGCTAATTGTTTCTTCTACATACTCTATGAAATCAACTTTTAAAGGAGAGATTTTATGTTTGGCGGAATGGGAAACATGGGCAATATGGCCGGCATGATGAAAAAGGTCCAGAAAATGCAGGACGAAATGAAAAAGATGCAGGAAGAGATTAAGCGCAAGACCGTTGATGTTTCCGCAGGTGGCGGCGCCGTAAAAATCGTGATGAATGGCGAAAAGCAAGTCCAGTCCCTTATAATCGATCCGGCGGCTGTGGATCCCGAGGATGTGGAAATGCTTCAGGACTTGATTTCCGCAGCCTTCAATGAAGCAACCAAGAAGGTTGACGATATGCTTGCCTCCGAGATGGGCAAACTAACTAACGGCCTTGGCTTGCCGCCGGGACTTTTCTGAGATGCAGTATATCGCGCCCTTGGCGAAGCTCATAGAGCATTTTCGAGCCCTGCCGGGCATCGGCAATAAGACAGCAGTCCGCCTCGCCTATCATGTTCTCGACATGGAGCCGTCAAAGGCAAAGGCTTTGGCTCAGGCAATCGTCGAGGCCAAGGAGAAGATAGGCTACTGCAACACCTGCTTCAACCTGAGCGACAGCAACCCCTGCCGGATATGCAGCTCCGAGAGCCGTGACCGCAAGGTAATCTGCGTTGTGGAGCAGCCTCAGGATGTGGCGGCCATGGAGCGCATGCGGGACTATAAGGGACTGTACCATGTGCTGCACGGCGCCCTTTCTCCCCTGGAGGGAGTGGGTCCTGAAAACATAAGAGCAAAGGAACTGCTGGCACGTTTGGAGAAAGACAGTGGAGTTGAGGAAATAATCATGGCCACCAACCCCAATGTTGAGGGGGAGGCAACCGCCATGTATCTCGCCCGCCTGCTGAAGCCCCTGGGGATACGGGTAACAAGGATTGCCCACGGGCTTCCCATGGGAGGCGACTTGGAATATGCGGATGAGGTTACCCTTTCCAAGGCCATGGAAAACAGGAGGGAAATTTGATGATAGAATCGGTTATCGCGCTGGTGATTGCCATTGCTATAATCTGCGTAGTAGCAAAGCTCATTGCTCTGCCATTCAAGATTCTTTGGAAGCTTATCAGCAACAGCGTTATAGGAGCATTGATGCTTTGGGTGCTTACCCTGTTCGGCGCGCCCGTGCAGATTAACTTTTTCAGCGCCCTCATTGCGGGTATTTTCGGTCTGCCCGGCGTGGCGACGGTATTCCTGTACTATTTATAAGCCGTTAGAATTTTTTCCTGATACGGAGGATTGTCATGATAGAAATAGGCATTCGAGATGAGGAATTCATTCGTGGGGATGTCCCCATGACCAAGCAGGAAATCAGGATTCTGGCACTGGCAAAGGCACGAATCCACTCCCGTGATGTGGTTTATGATATCGGGGCAGGCACAGGCTCCATATCCGTCGAGGCGGCACGACTGACTCCTGACGGAGCCGTATTTGCCCTTGAACGCAATCCAAAGGCCATTGACCTGATTTATCAGAATGCCGATAAGTTCGGCGTGGATAATCTTACGGTGATGGAAACTGAGGCTCCTGAGGGAATGGAGCATTTGCCCGTCGCGAACGTCATCTTCATCGGGGGCTCCGGGGGAGATATGGTGGAAATCCTGCGGGCCGCGGATCTCAGACTGGTTCCCAGTGGCCGTATCGTGATAACCTGCGTCACCATACAGACTCTTATGACATGCATCTTCTATATGCGGGAGAATTCGGATTTCTACGACTATGAAACGATACAGATTCAAGCATCAAGGCTGGAACAGATAGGTGACTACGATATGGCTAAGGCAATGAATCCGGTTTTCATTATGACCTGCCAAAAAAAGGAAGACTAAGGAGGCGTAAGAATGGTTCATATTGTCGGAGCAGGGCCCGGGGATCCTGAGCTCATTACGGTTAAGGGACAGCGACTGCTCTCTGAGGCTGACGTTGTCATCTATGCCGGTTCCCTGGTAAATCCCGCACTCCTTAAGCTTTGCAAGGAAAATGCTGAAATACACAACTCTGCAACCATGACACTGGATGAGGTTGTTCACGTAATTCAAGAGGCCGAGGCAAAAGGTAAAACCACTGTCCGATTGCATACGGGCGACCCCGCCATATACGGCGCGATCCAGGAGCAGATGGATGCCTTTGACAAAAAGGGCATTTCCTACGACGTAACACCGGGAGTCAGTTCCTTCCTTGCGACCGCGGCGGCCCTCAAGCAGGAGTACACCTTGCCCGGTATCTCTCAGACGGTAATAATCACCCGTCAGGAGGGACGTACTCCTGTGCCAGAAAGGGAAAAGCTCAGGAGCTTGGCCGCCCACCGGTCAACCATGTGCATATTCCTGTCCATCACCATGCTAAAGGATGTGGTTGACGAGCTGATAGCCGGCGGATACGACAAGGATACGCCCATCGCCATCGTTCAGCGCGCCTCATGGCCGGAGCAGAAAATCCTGCGCGGAACCCTGAGCACGATTGCAGAGCAAGTTGAAAAGGCAGAAATCGACCGTACCGCAATGATAGTTGTCAGCCGCTGCCTAGGAGCTGAATACGACCTTTCAAGGCTCTATGCGCCTGAATTCAGCCATATGTTCCGGGAGGCCTCCAAATGAGATCGGCTATTTTCGCGGTTACAGAACGTGGAGCCGGGCTGGCTCTTCGCGCCGCCCGAGTCCTTGATGGAGAAAGCCGTATTTTTCTGAAGGAAGGCACTAATGCTTCAAACAATAACGCCCAGCACTTCAAAGTGCTGGGCGAAGCTGTAGCTGAAGCATTTCACGGATATGACGCGCTGATATTCATAATGGCGACGGGCATAGCGGTACGCATGATAGCCCCCCACCTCGCTGGCAAGCTCTCAGATCCCGCGGTGGTGGTCATGGATGAAACAGGACAACACGTTATAAGCCTTTTATCGGGCCATATAGGAGGCGCCAACCAGCTTACCCGTGAGCTTTCCGAGGCGCTTGGAGCTGAAGCCGTCATCACTACGGCAACAGATGTGGAACGGCTGCTTGCCGTGGATGTTCTGGCTTCGGAATGCGCTCTAAGGCCATGGCCGAAATCAGAGATCAAAAGTCTGAACAGCGCTCTGCTTGAGGGAAAAGCTATTGGATACTACATTGATTATGAGCTGCCCGGGGCAGAGTTTTACCGTAAATGCTTCCTAAAGCATAAGATAGCTGTCATTTCCGTGAAGGAATGTGAATTTGACTCCATCAAGGCTCCTGCAGCGCTTGTGACCGCAAGGGAGCCACACCCTCGCGGCGGAATCCTTTATCTCACCCCCAGACGTCTCATTGCCGGTATTGGATGCAGAAGGGGAGTATCCTCCGACACGATAATGGAGGCCCTGACGGCAGCCTGCCACAGGATTCACCGCAAGCCTTCAGACATTTCCCTTCTGGCAAGCACTGACGTAAAGTCCGATGAAGAAGGCCTCCTTCAAGCGGCGGCTTCACTTGGAAAAAGCATACGGTTCTGGGATGCTGATTCCCTCCAATCTATCATTGAGCACTATGGGCTTACGGAATCAGATTTCGTAAGAAATACCATAGGTGTTGGAAACGTTTGTGAGGCCTCCGCCCTTGCCTGTGTAGAAAAAGGACGATTTGCCCTTACAAAGGCCAAATTCGGCCCGGTAACCGTAGCGCTGATATGGGAAAAATAATGTTCCTGCTAATTATTCTGCCTGCCCGGAATCCTCCATTGCATAGACGGCAGCCTCTATCTCGAAGGAAAGCCTGTTATCCACGGTACGGGCGCATAGCTTATCCAGCTTAATGAAGCGCTCTTCTTCCTGCAGGGACTTAAGAAAATCCAGCAATTGAAAATAGTCGCAGTTCAATTTTATTTGAATGGGGAGCACCATAAGGCTGCTCTCCTTTTTTATTTGGCCCGGTGATACGGACACAAGCTGTATCTGGTACCGCAGCGCGTTTCTCTGGAGCATCCCTATAACGTCACTCTGCTTCAATTCACCGGGCAGCGCCCTTTCAACCCTCTCATGCCGCTTGCCTACATCCTCCGCGTATTCCTTTAGATTCACATGCTTATTCGTAAAGTTCTCAACGCTTATTATCTCCCTGGCAACAAGGTCTGTCTCACGCCTGATTTCTGCTGCTTCTTCACTAAATGGAAAATGAATCAGGAGGATGTAGGCGACAGTCATAAACACCAACAGTATGCACACCAGAAAAAATACCCTCTTTTCATCCAGGCGTTCCATATACATCGTCCCTTGTGTCAAGCTTCAAGGTCAATTGAAAAGCTATCGTCGGTGAATTAGCCTCGCCGGCTTCTACCTGCGAGGATTTCAATATGGGAGTCGAAGGGAAAAACTCCCTATCCCCTTCAAATTTCTGCAGGAACTCTGCCAGAGCCTCATACTGAATGGCCTTTCCGTGAATTTCCAGCTCATTGGGTTTGGGCACGGTAATCTCGCTGAGCCACACGCCATCCACGGTCATTGTCCCCAAGTGGATCAGAATGCTGCGCCAGGGATAGCTTTCCTCAGACAATCTCACAAGCTGCTGATTCTTTTTCCGTATTTGCGCTTCGGCATTTTCCAGCAGACTCTTTTCCTTCTGGGCGTGACTCAAAAAAGCGAGCTGGCTTTTTTGTGCCGCCAGAGCCTCCTGCTCACCACTAAGCTGCCCATAGTCCGCGAAAAAACAGCCAAAAAGTCCGATGGAGATAACCGCTGTTACCGTTAGGCTCAGTGATTTCCAGTTCCAAGCTGAGCTTATGGGCTTCCCCGCGGTCAGAAAATTCATATAGGAAGCCTCGGGATAGCACAGGGTTTTTGCGGCATGGAGGGCCTCCCAGCCCCCATCGTCATAAAATACATCATAGGGTTCATGCGCAAAGGGGAAACATACATCACCTACCCGCAGACCTTCATTTTCCAAGGCACAGGAAGTCTTCACGAAGGCTGGCATAACTGTCAAAGACTCCAACTCCATGCCATTTTCCTTCCATGCCTTTCTCCATATATCCACCAAGGTTTTAGGAACAGCCGCGGCCCACTGACCTTCATCCCCGGAGCTTGACCTGAATACTGAAAGGAACTCGGGATCATCGAAATCCCTTTGGCCATCAAGCTCCCAGTGGACGGCCTCACACATTTCCGAATCAGGCATAACCGGTATATGCAGTGTATCCGTAAAGACCTCATCCTCCGCAAGACACATGGCAATCGGCGCCGCGGGCCATCCCATAACCTGCATCATGGTCACAATTTTCTCCACTGCCAGCTCCGCGGGCGGGAAATCCTCCCCCGTGTCCACCGCAGGTATAGGCACCATTACATTTTCATAGAGCTCCCATTGCCCATCCCTATTCTCCAGCCTCACCACATAGGCAACGGTATTGCGGATGAACACCCCCATCACGAATTTATTCTGCTTTTTCCAAAACCTCAAAAGCCTGTGTGAAGCATCAGCCATCCTGGTCAAACCATCCTGCCCAAACATAATACTCCCCCTCTTTTTTCATATAGCCATACACTGCCTTATAGGCCTCAACTCCCCAGAGCTCCTTTTGCTCTGCCCTTGACATGAGTATGATGGCTCCGTCCTTTTCCCTGGCATTTACAACAACGTTTATCTTGTCCGAGAATTGTCTTTCCAACAGATATCTTCTTTCATTGCATTTGTTTAGGGCATCACTGTCTTTCTGGGCTTCCAATATGGAAACCGCCTGTTCCATACAGCTTTTGGCCGCATAGTGCAGTCTTGCCTCAGCCTGATAACGATTGATGGCCTCAATCTCATTTCTTGCAATATAGGCAAGGGCTGAGCCGCATAAAAGCACCGCCACAAGCATAAAGCAGCCCATTATCGAAATGAAGCCCTCTTCAGATTCCCGAACGCTCCAATGCAGTATCTCCATTTTTCATTAGCTCCGGCACAAATATTTCCGCTGAGACCTCCAGTTTATGCTTGGTTATACCACTTCTTCCCCCAATCTCAATCCTGAGTCTTGCCGGCGGGATAATCTCGCAGTGAAACCGACTGAGGTGTACATCGCCTATTATACTGTCCCCTGTAATGGGTTCATTAGTACTATTCCGATAAATCTTCCAGACTATGTCGGGATTAGCTGCTTCATAATATGCCATTGTTTTATCCGTACTTGGATAGCACCGTGGCTTCATAATGATAATTGAACAGAATGGGTGGTCATCCCCCTCATCGAGAAGCTTTTTTTGATTGATATATATACTGCCGGCGGTTCTCGCATCTCCTGCGACTCTTTGAAGAGCAGTGTACAATTCCATCTGCAGTTCCCAATCGGCCATCTCATAGATAAAGATTTTCATAGTCCAGAGAAACATCGCTCCAAGGGTCAGTGTAAGTACAAGCATAATCGGCAACGACAACGATAGCTCGAAAAGACTGTGGCCCCTTTCCTCAGAAATCCACTTTTTATCCATGCTCCAATATCCGCCTCTCCAACCGGAACGACTCCGCCTTACCCCTCAAAGTCCAAGTAACCGTTATTATGATCTGCTTCATAGGTGGCTCAAAGGATACTATGTCTGTCTTAACCGTCATGGGCACTACTCCATGGTTCAGGTCATCCGGTCTGCCACGCCAGTCCGTTTCTCCCTCTGGCAATGTGCCGTTATAAGCCTGCTCCTCAAGATAGGAACACTGTGTCTCTGCCAGATGTATTGCCTCCGCTCTCATCATAGCAGACTGCCTCATGTAAATTCCCGTCCGATACAGCCCAAGAATTCCTGCCATGGCTCCAAGAATGAAACACAGGGCAACGGCATCCATAATGAACCAGCCCTCTTCTCCCTGTAGGAACCCTTTGATATTTCTCATATCTTCCGCCTGTCTACACGCACGCGACCCGCCTTGTCCACAATAATCTTTCGCGCTATACTCCCTCTATTACTGGAGAAAAGGAGGAGATTCCCCATTCGGCCGTATCTGGTGTTTCCGTTGGGATAAAACGAAAGATAGTCCAAACCTGTCGGAGTCACACCTATATCCGGCGAATAATAATGCTTCCTGAATGCATTTCCATATCCACCGCTTCTTTTCAAATAATAACATCCCGAGTAGAGCGTCATATCAACAGCTTGAGGTGATTTTTCCATCGACGGAAAATTGCTGGAATCATATGTGGCTGTTCGGGACATTTGCTGGATGAGCTTCATATCGCTGACGAAAATTGCTGTTTCATAGCTCAGAATGGTATTCCTGTAAATAGAACTGCCATGAAACACAGCCGCGCTCCCAAGGACAGCCAGCACAGAAACGGCAAATATCGTCTCCAAGAAGGAAAACCCTTTTTCATCAAGTCCTTTCACTAATTCATCCATATCATTTCCTCGTATATCTGTATCAGGCGGCTGCCGTAAAGAGCCGCCAACCATCCCCCCATTGAAAGGAATGGCCCGAAGGGCATCCAAAGCCGTGTCGTGCCGCGTGAGAGCACCAACAGCACTCCCGCTGCTGCCCCCAATATGAATGCGAGAAAAAGCGCGACGGCAAGTTTGTCCGGTCCAAGCCATATTCCCAGCACAGCTCCCAGCTTTACATCGCCTCCTCCCATTCCGCCATTGCTGCCCCATCGTATCAAAAGCAGCAATCCTCCTCCCATGATGCCGGCCAAGCAACCATAAAGCGGATCCACAAGGAGGCAAGCAGCGTCCATCAGAAGCCCTGTCATGGCCATGGGCAGCAGAAATTTGTTGAAGATCATACCGCATCGTATGTCTATAAAGCTCAGGAAGAGCAGAAAGCCTGAGAAAATCAACAGTCCCCAAAAGCGTCCACTTGTTCCCAGGCTCCCATAGAGAAATGGCGTCAGTATAAGAATACCCAAGCCCACAAAGGGCAGCTCCCTGAGAAGCATCCTTGTATTGAAGCCATTCCCTTGCTCCCCCATAAATCAATCTCCCTTTCCGAAGTCCCCAGCCGTATGGGTTCCAAGATATGCCCTGGTATGAGCCGCGGTAGACTTGTCAGAGGAACTCTTCGAACCAAGACTATAGACCATATCGGAGGAAATGGTCATAGTCTCCCCTGTCTTCAGCCTGCAATCGCCCTTAGGTGGCTTCAGCGACTCCACATCAGCAACGTAATCAGCAAGATCTGTAAGATCGAGAGGACGCGCGCCCCTTTCCATTTCGTAAATCGCTATGGCTGAGTCCAGCGTCTGCAAATCGGATGCCACCTTTGCCGTATTGGCTAATGTGGTCGCATTTGCGAAGCGGGGAACTGCAAATGTAGCAAGAATGCCCAGAATGGTTACGGTTATGAGCACCTCCAGCATCGTGAAACCACGCTGTCCAATATCTCTCATGAATATCCCTCCTTCAGCTTCATTAAGCAAGAACTTGAGGTACAAAGCGGAACTGCATCCCCGCCCCTCCGCAGGATGGATTCAAGAATATCCATCGCAACTAACCGCAAATATCCTCCTCCCCGGATAGTATTATCTTTAGTCCATCACCAATGCACCTTTGTTTATAATTATATACTGCTGTACGTAATATGCAATATAAATTTTAATTTTTGTCTTTTATGAATGGACATATTCCATTGCCGCATACGTAAAACTTACCAATCAGTCTGCTACGTTCGTTTCATAAAATTTTTCAAAGAGAAATGGGAAGTTAGCTTCGGGAAGTGCTGGTGGAAAATTTTTCGGCTGGAACTACCCAACCCCCGAAGGGGGCGGCCTGTCGTAGGCACTTTCCAGAAAATAAGATGTGATGGCGGAGGCGCCAAGCCGAGATTTATAGACAAGTACAACCTGACAGGACAGGTCGTCAGTGGAAGCCTAAAAATTTTCCACCGGCACTGAGCGGGTACTTTGTCGCGCACATAAATTCCTATTCATGAAACGAACGTAATCAGTCTGCGCCTTCGTCTTGACTTCTTGGAGTTTTACAGTACAATTAACCTATATTGAATTGGGGAGTGAGTTTTTTTCTTGCGACAAGTCTTGGAACAACAGATTCGGTTTGATAATCATCAGGAAGCCTACGCGCTTCTGGGGGAGCGGGACGAATTCCTGCAGGTGCTGTCAGAGAGCTTTGACTGCAGGATTGTAAGCCGTGGAGATGCCGTTGATTTCATTGGAGAGGCAGATGAGGTGCAGAAGGCCGCACGGGTGCTGTCAGAGCTGCAGTACCTTTACCGTCAGGGCACAAGCCTGACCATGCATGAGGTACGCTACAGTATCCGCGTGGTCAAGGAAGGACACGGCGATGCCCTGCACGGTCTTTTCGCCGATACCGTTCTGGTTACCGCACGGGGCAAGCACGTTCGCCCTAAAACTCTTGGGCAGGGCATGTATCTGGATACAATACGCCGGAACGCCATTACCTTCGGCATTGGCCCCGCCGGAACAGGGAAGACATATCTGGCTGTAGTAATGGCTGTGGCAGCCTTGAGAAGCAAGGAAATAAAACGCATCATCCTTACCCGGCCCGCCGTTGAGGCCGGGGAGCGCCTTGGATTTCTTCCCGGTGATCTTCAGGAAAAGGTTGATCCCTATTTGAGACCCCTTTACGATGCCCTGCAGGACACATTAGGCGCGGATCTTTACCAAAAGCTGATGGCAAAGAACATCATCGAGATTGCCCCACTGGCATATATGCGCGGACGCACCCTTGACGATGCCTTCATCATTCTCGACGAAGCCCAAAACACCACCAGCAAGCAGATGAAGATGTTCCTAACCAGACTTGGCTTTGGTTCCCGTATGGTGGTAACGGGAGATCTGAGTCAGATAGACCTGCCAAAGGGGGTACGCTCAGGGCTCAAGCAGGCGCAGGAAATCCTCTCCGGAGTTCCCGGTATCGGCATCGCCGAGCTTAAGCCTCTGGACGTTATACGTCACGAGCTGGTAACCCGCATAGTTGAAGCCTACGACAGCTATGAAAGCCGTTCAAAGCGCGGAAAGGAAGAATGAATCCGATGGAAATACTGATTTCAGCAGAACCTGAGGAACCCGGATTTCCACATGAATTGGAGGAATGTGTCCGCAATGCGGTGGAAAAGGTTGGCGAGCTTTACGGCACCACGGATGCCGAGGTGAGCATCA
>DOYB01000132.1 GCA_003518745.1 Selenomonas sp.
TCAATTATCTCATATGGGAGGTACTGTTTAAATACACCGTATTATTTACCGCTTACGTTTCATGTTGAATTTCTCCTTTCCTTTTGAGACGCAAAGAAACCCGCGCCAATCGAGACACGAGCTATGAACCGTATGTTCCGGTCCGGCAACGTTCTCCCTAAAGGGACTAGCGCGTCGCGGCACAGGTACCGTATACGTATTCACTCATATAATATATATTTGAAAAGTAGGGGTTCGGCGATTTTGGAAATCCTTGCGAATTTTCTATATTATTGATAGAATGTAGGTATGAAAGACGTATAGCCAAGCAATGTGGGAGGGGGATTTCTTGGCACAGGGAGCATGGGAAACACTTACCATACAAGACAATTTTATCTTTTGCAGGGTGATGGAGACGTATCCAGATATCTGCAAACGTTTGCTAGAGAAAATTCTCCGTATGGAAATCGAGCGCATCGACTTTCCGGAACGTGAGAAGTCCATTGAAGTACGCCATGACAGCAAGGGCATCCGGTTGGATGTATTCGTGAAAACGTCGGATGGATTGAAATGTTTTGATATGGAGATCCAGACGGCTCGAAGGGATGACTTGCCAAGACGCATCCGCTACTACCAAGGCTTGATTGACATGGACTTCTTGGAGAAGGGGAAATATTATTGGCAGCTTGGCAGTTCATACATCATTTTTATCTGCGTTTTCGACTACTTTGGCAAGGGACGCCATATTTACACGTTCCATGAACGGTGCGACGAGGACATGTCCATCGAACTAGCAACGGGAACTACCAAGATTTTTCTGAATGCTTATGGGACGATAGATGATGTGGACGATGAAGTGAAGGCTTTTCTGGACTACGTTGCGGGAAAGGAAGTACAACATCCACTGGTGGACAAATTGGATGCGGCAGTGAAAATCGTAAAGCAAAGCAAGAAATGGAGGGAAGAATATATGCGGTATGAGACAGAACTGGCAGCTAGAGAGCATCTTGGACGTGAGGAGGGACGCGAAGAAGGCGCAGAAATTGCTACATTAAACAATTTGAGGGCTATTATAGAGAAATTTCATCTTTCTAAAGAGGATGCAATGGATACTTTCAATATCCCTATGAACCTGCGAACCAAATATTTAAGTCAACTGTGAAGCAGGGCAGATTGTTAATTGCCAAAATTGCACTGAAATGTGTCAGATGGAATGTAAATCGTTCGCTCAGACGCGTTCTCATGTGCCAAAAATGTGCCAAAATGAGCAGGTTTTGAATAGCTATTTTACCCCTTATCCGCCCCTTATTTGACCCTTAATATCCGCAAATTCCTGTCAAAAAGGAAAAAGAAGGAAAAAATGAAAAACCTGTCAAGCCAGAAGAATCAAGGGCTTGACAGGTTTTGAAAATGTCTGAAAATGTGTGGAGCCACATTCGTAATGAGCAGGTCGTAGGTTCAAGTCCTATAGCCAGCTCCAGTGATTTCAAGGCTTCCGAGACTTCTCGGGAGCTTTTTTGTTGCCATTTTGCCACTAAAAGTATCTTAAAAAGTGTCTTATTGTCTGCAAACATCCACAAAGTCATGGATTCAACTACCTTCATCCGCTAATCTTCAATCTCCATGCCCCGATTCAATTCAGTCTGCATATCCCTACCGCCATACATAACTCGAACTATGTATACGGTGTGTTCCTCTTCGTCAGGGAAATAAAACACGCAGTAATTGTCCACGGGCATCATGCGAAGTCCACGGCTTTTCCAAGGTTCAGACTTATACTCACTGAACCGATTAGGAAGTTCAGTGAGTGTTTCGATACTGTCCTCCAGCCTCTTTAGTTGCCCTGCTGCATTGATAGGAGAAAGCATATAAAGAGCGATGTGTTCAAAGATTTCTCGGAGGTCGGATGATGCCTGATATGAAATTTCGACTTTGTAGCTCATATATGGTATTCCCTTCGGATATCGGCAAAAACCTGATTTGCTGGCCTTGTCCGTCCCGCCAAAATATCACGGTATCCTTTTTCCAGTTCGGTATCCAGTTCGGCTTCAGTCAGCTTCCCCATATCCAGTTCCGCTTGTTCAGGTAGCTTCAAGTCAAAGGGAATTCCTCTGTGAAGGATAATTTGCTTGTAGAACATGTTAATAGCATTGGAAACCGGGATTCCCAGCGCTGACAGTATGGATTCTGCGTGAGCCTTTACATCAGGCTCAATCCTCGCATAAAGATTTGCGGTCTTGGTTGCCATAGATATTCTTCCTTTCATCTGTTATCACACTGCTAAGATTATAATACCTTTTTGTGTGTACGAACGCAATACATTTTTGACTGGGACAGCTTTTGAAAAAAATACTTTGAATCGGAAAAATCTTGCAACTTTGAAGTATGGATATTAAAATCTAAGCTAAGAGCCGGAACCCTTGGAAAACAAAGGGATTCCGGCTCTTGTATACTCTTTGACTGTCGAAATGGGTAATTATTTTGCCACCTTGCCAATGTTTTTACTTATGGTGCATTGCAGCCTTCTGCCCCGTTTATCCGCGGCAGCCGGTACGAATAGCCAGACGATGACGCCAAGAATTACTGCGGCCAGCATTATTATGCCAAGGCCGTTTATGAAGTCCGGCCATGGAAGTGTGCCCAAAGCCATGCCTATACTGCCTAAAAAGGTGTGAAAGAAATTTATCATCGCGGAGGCGGTGCCCACGTTCTTTTCTACCTCGCCAAGCAATATTTCCATACTTAGGGGGCGTGCGATTGATTCTATTACGGTAAAGGGCAAAAAGGACAACAGGAAGGCAAAAGCAGCTGTGCTGCCGAGAGTCAGTAGCAAAACACTGCTCATCCCCGATACGATGAAGGTGATGATTATAAGCTGCCTATTGGCGAAGTGTCTTTTCAGCCAAAGGTACATGGCCGGGCCCAGAATTGCGGCGGCTGAATTTACCGCAAAGAAATAGCTGTACTCCTGAGCTGTAAGGCCAAAATAATTCACATAGACGAAGGAGGACATGGCAAGGTATGCCATATATGGCGCGGCCAACAGGGAAAACATGAGCAGTAGTCTAATAAACCGCTTGTATTTCAGCAAATTGGCAAGCAGTGAAAAGGATTGAAGGATGCTTCCCTTATAGCGTTCCTCCGGCGGAAGGGTTTCTGTCAGCAGGAAGGCCAGTACCAAATTAACTGTTCCCAGGATTGCCAGTAATACGAATGAGCCCCGCCAAGAGGTAAAGGTAAGCAGGAAACCGCCGATTAACGGCGCTGCCATGGGGGCAATAACTCCCAATGCCTGAGTGACTGCCAGAATCCTGGCCATTACCTTGCCATCAAAGCATTCCTTTATAAGGGCAGTTGCCACTGTGATGATTGCCCCCGCCCCCACCGCCTGAAGCACGCGGCCGAGAATCAAGACGTAGATGTTGCCCGCGGCGGCACAGATTACTGATGCTATGATATACAGTATCGTACTCCCGATAAGTATATTCCTTCTGCCATATTTATCGCTGACAGGGCCAAAAAACACGATGCTGACGGCAAACATCAGGAAAAATACCGTCAGTGTCATACCGACCAGCATACTTCCTTCATGGAAATAATTCCCCATTTCCGGCATGGCAGGAAGATAAAGGTCGGTGGACAGCGGGATAAACATGTTCATGAAAGCTATGAAGCATATCATGGCCGTTGTTCCCAAATATTTCTGAGTCACGAAAAAACCTCCTAAAACAAAAACCGGACAAGATTGCGACTATTCGCCATCTTATCCGGCACTAATTCGTACCCTCCGATGAAGCACCCATATTCTAGCATATAGGAAAATATAAGGCAATAGTTTTTTGCGCCCGTAAAAAGGGGATGCGATAAACGCATCCGCATTTATCGCATCCTCTAATATACCTATCCGGCTTTTTCTTACTTAAGGAGAGCCATGATTTCCGCGGCCTTGCCATCGGAACCCAAAACTTCCTTGATTTTGTGCTCAACCAAATCCTTGATGTACGCACGGCCGTCGGTTATGTACTGACGTGGATCGAAGTGCTCCGGATGAGCGCAGAAATGCTCACGGATACCGGCAGTCATGGCAAGACGCAGGTCGGAGTCGATGTTAATCTTGCAGACAGCGGACTTAGCTGCCTTGCGGAGCTGATCCTCAGGAATACCAACAGCATCATCCAGCTTGCCGCCGTTTGCGTTGATAATCTTTACATACTTGGGGATAACGGAAGAAGCGCCGTGGAGCACGATTGGGAAGTTAGGAATCTTCTTCTCGATTTCGGCAAGAATGTCGAAGCGCAGTTCGGGCGGAACGAGAACGCCGTCAGCATTGCGGGTGCACTGCTCGGGCTTGAACTTGAAGGCACCATGGGAAGTACCGATGGCGATGGCAAGGGAATCAACGCCGGTCTTCTCGACGAATTCCTGAACCTCCTCCGGCTGGGTGTAGGAAGCATTCTCAGCAGAAACATTAACATCGTCTTCGATGCCGGCCAGCTGGCCAAGCTCAGCCTCGACAACTACGCCGCGCTCATGGGCATATTCAACAACCTTCTTGGTAACTTCGATGTTCTTCTCGAAGGGATGATGGGAACCATCGATCATAACAGAGGTAAAGCCTCCATCGATGCAGGACTTACAGGTCTCAAAGTCCGCGCCATGGTCGAGATGGAGAGCGATTGGAATATCGCTGACCTCAAGGGCGGCCTTCACGAGATGTACCAGATACTCATGCTTCGCATACTTGCGGGCACCGGCAGAGCACTGCAGGATAATCGGGGACTGAAGGGCTGCGGCAGCCTCAGTTATACCCTGCACGATTTCCATGTTGTTGACGTTGAAAGCACCGATAGCGTAGCCGCCCTCGTAAGCCTTCTTGAACATTTCTTTAGTTCCGACTAATGGCATTTTTCATTACCCCCTAATCTTTATGGCTCAATTAACCTTGTCTATTATACCATATAAATTGGCTTTACGGTAGAGTTGAAAGATAATTTTTACAGTAACTCCAAGCACTGACTTGCTTTGCTTGTACTCGATACGAGTTCATAGTAGAATAAGTATGAAATATTCTATGGAACGGAAGTGCAAATAATGGAAGAAATAGAAAAAAATGACCTGCCGAATCTGCAATGGTTCCCAGGGCACATGAAAAAAGCCCAGCGGCTGATTGAGGAAAACCTCAAGCTGGTGGATATTGTGGTGGAGCTACTGGATGCCAGGATTCCCTACAGCAGTGCCAATCCCATGCTGGCAGAGATTATCAAGGACAAGCCACGGCTGGTGGCCCTCAATAAGTCCGATTTGGCCGACCCGGGCCAGACCAAGGCCTGGACAGCCTATTTCAAGAGTCAGGGCATCGCGGCTGTCTCCATCGACTCCCTGAACGGCAAGGGCATGAAGCAGCTGGTGAAGCTGGCCGAGGACCTGGCCCGTCCCAAGACGGAAAAGCTGGTGGCCAAGGGGGGCAAGGCCCGGGCGGCCCGCTGCATGATTCTGGGCATTCCCAATGTGGGCAAGTCTTCCCTGATCAATCGTCTGGCAGGCTCTGCCAAGGCCAAGGCTGCCGATAAGCCCGGTGTCACCCGGGCCAAGCAGTGGATCAAGCTGGGCAGCAATCTGGACCTTCTTGATATGCCTGGCATTCTCTGGCCCAAGTTTGAGGACCAGACCGTGGGGCTGAAGCTGGCCTTTACCGGGGCTATCAACGATGATATCTATGACCGGGAAAAGGTGACGGCTCTGCTGTTGGAGACACTGCGCCGTGACCATCCTGAGCGTCTGGTAGAGCGCTTCAAGTTCAAGGGTGAATTGCCTGAGACAGGTTTGGAGCTTCTGGAGGCCGTGGGCCGCAAGCGTGGCTGCCTGGTGAAGGGCGGGGTGGTGGACCTGGAAAAGGCCCAAAACATCGTGCTGACGGAATTTAGGGCTGGGAAGCTGGGACCTGTGACTTTGGATGCGGTACCTGAAGCAGGAAAAGAAGAGGAAGGCGAAAAAAACCTTGATTGATTTGTCGAAAATGACGATAAAAGACATTGAGAGGCTCTTTGCGGAAGGTCCGGTGACGGAGGAACTGCTGGAAGCCTGTCGGGCAGACAGCCGCAAGGCGGCGGGCACTATCCTGCGACGCTATGAGCGAAGCCTTAAAGAGGAGCAAAGGCTTCTGGCTATGTACGACTATGAGCGCCAGGCTTGGGCAGAGGGGCTGGAAATCGTAGCCGGGGTGGACGAGGCAGGCCGTGGTCCCCTGGCGGGGCCCGTGTCCGTGGCGGCAGTCATCCTGCCTCATGAGCTGAAGCTCTCCCATCTCAATGACTCCAAGAAACTTTCCCCCGAGCGCCGGGAGGAGCTTTTTGCGGAGATACAGGAAAAGGCTGTGGCCATCGGCACGGCTCTGGTGGACGCCAAGACCATCGATAGGGTGAATATCTACCAGGCCACCATCAATGGTATGTATGAGGCCATCTTCTCCTTGAAGCCGGAACCAAAGCAAGTTCTGGTGGATGCTGTGCCTTTGGCGGCGCTCACCATGCCTTCCCGTTCTATCATCAAGGGCGATGCCAAGTCAGCCTCTATTGCGGCGGCTTCCATTATTGCCAAGGTCACCCGTGACCATCTGATGGACGAGTACGACAAGCAGTATCCCGAGTACGGCTTTGCTGCCCATAAGGGCTATGGCACAGCCCAGCATATGGAGGCCATCAGGAAGTATGGTCCCTGTCCCATACACAGAATGTCCTTTGAGCCATTGCGCTCCATGTTCCCTAATGAGCAGTTGATTTAGTTAAAGAAGTGTTGGTCTGAGTCTTGGAAGGGTGAGAAGCCATGCCTTTGGAAGCGGGAACACAGATGAATGTGGGCATACGCCC
>DOYB01000157.1 GCA_003518745.1 Selenomonas sp.
TTTGGTACTTTGTCATCCGTATAGACAGCATCAATATCCTGATACGGCAGCAGGGTCACTACCCCAAGCTGGGAAAACTTTTCCGACTCCGTCAGCACGATAATCTGCTTGGCACTCTTGGCCATACTGTGAACAGCCTCGGCTCGCATAAGATTGCTGGACATAACACCGACATCGCTAAAGCCATCTGTGCCGACAAAAAACTTGCCGACAAAAAATTCCTCTGCACACTTGCGAACCAAAGGGCCGACCATAACCTGCGAATCCACTTGATAGTCTCCCCCCAGCAAGATAATACGGGCATTGGGTTTATCACGCACGAATGTGGCAATGAAAACCGAATTGGTGATAATGGTAATATCCTTACGCTGGGTGATCAGCGCTTCTGCCAATAACGCGCAGGTAGAGCCGGACTCGATCATAACCGTTTCGCCATCGCTGACAGAACTTGCGGCTTCTTGTGCAATGCGCCGCTTGATGTCATAGTGAATGGAAAGCCGATTCCCTATATCATCGCTTTCCGTGAGCAAGGCGCAGCCATGCTCACGCTTCAAGAGCCCTTTTGCTTCCAATTGTGACAAGTCCTTGCGCACCGTTACCTCGGAAACCTTTAGCGTTTCAGCCAATTCTGTCACTGCAGCCCGTTTCTTCTGAGCCATGATCTCCAATATCTTTGAAAGTCTGGCATGCATTGCACATCATCCTTTGCTTTTTTTATCATTATAGCATAATTTTTATCAAAGCAAAAGAAAATGTTTTCATATGAAAATCCCCTGCCGATTCAACCGGGCAGGGGATTTTCTATTTTAGTGGCATGACTTTTTCAATCAGCAATCCTTCATCGTCTTGCCGGGGCCTACCAGTTTCTCAAAATCGGCAATGAAATCATCCACGGCGGAAGTGATGGCCTTGTTCTTCACCAAGGCAAAAATGACATCCGGCGAAACGGTGGATGCTCCCACGCCATACTCGCAAAGCTCCAAGAGCTGCTGTGAATTCTTGAAGCTGGCTGCAAGAACCTCCGTTTTCAGACCATTGTTGCTGAAAATATCGTGAATATTCCGGGCGACCTGCACGCCATTGTAGCCCATGTTGTCAATGCGGTTGATATAGGGTGCCGCATAAGCAGCGCCGGACTTTGCCGCAAGGAACGCCTGCATCGGCGTATAGATGGCGGTGGCCGTGATATTCACGCCCTCCTCATGGAGCATCTTCATTGCCTTGAAGCCCTCGGGAACCGATGGAATCTTCACATAGGTGTTCGCACCCAATTCCTTGCGGATGCGCTGCGCATCCTCCACCATGCCTTCCGCCTTCCGTGCGATGACCTGCACATGCAGTTCTGCCTCTGCTCCGATAAACTCGCGAATCTCCTTCAGTACCTCGTAAGGCTGCCGACCGCTCTTGGCAAGAATCGTGGGATTCGTCGTTACGCCATCCACCGGATAGAATTCGTAGATTTCCTTGATCTGGTCAATATGGGCATCGTCAATAATGAGTTTCATCGTGTATTCCTCCCTAAAATCATGCAGATAAAAACCTGACTGCACTTACAGTGCTTGCTCCGTGCGACCTATGATATCGTCTTGTGTTGCTTTGGACAAGACATTGAAGAATGCGCTGTAGCCTGCGACTCTCACGATCAGATCCTTGTGCTTTTCGGGATGTGCCTGTGCATCCAGCAAAGTCTCACGGGATACGATGTTATACTGCACATGGTACCCATGCAGACGGTTAAAGAACGTCGCGATGAGCATTTCCAGCTTCTGCTTGTTTTCTTCCTTTGCCAATATCTGCGGCGTCATCTTCTGGTTCAGCAGCACGCCCCCGGTGATCTTCTCCGTGGGGAGCTTTGCGACGGACTTGAATACTGCCGTGGGACCGTTCTTGTCTGCGTTATGGGCTGGCGAACAGCCTTCGGCCAACGGCTCATGAGCGTGCCTGCCGTCCGGTGTCGCCATCGTACCGACGCCCTGGCCCACGTTGGCCGAAATGGAAGAAGTGCCTCCGTAGCGGATGCCGCCGATGGGGCCGCGCTGATAACGGGTGTTCGGATACTTCTTGATTTCATCCAGATAAGAATCATAGGCTTCCACTACGAGATTGTCCACATAGTCATCATCGTTGCCGTATTTCGGAGCTTCATGGATCAACATATCCTGGATGCGCTTGCTTTCCGTGGATTGAAAATCGTCAAGAATCGCATCCCAAAGTTCTCCGGTCGTTATCTTCTTTTCCTCAAAGACCAGCTTCTTGATGGCGGCAAGAGAATCGGCCATGTTGGCAATGCCTACCTGAAGGCCGGAGATAAAGTCATAGACTGCTCCGCCTTCCTTGATGGTCTTGCCCCGCCAGATGCAATCATCGGTGAGCGCCGAGCAGAGGATATCCGGTACATCGCGCTCGGATGCCTTGTCAATGGCATTCTCCACGATGACGCTGTAACGGGTCATTTCCCGCACTGTCTTGTCCCAAGCGGACAAAAGCTCCTCATAGGATTCCATGTCCTTGAAATATCCATAGCCCTTGGTGAACCGCTTGCCGCTGGTCATATCCACACCGTTATTCATGGCGCACAGGAGGACGCGGGGGAAGTTGATATAGCTCATGCCCGTGCAGCGGTAGCCCCACTTGCCCGGTACTGCCGTTTCCACGCAGCCGATAGCGCTGTAGTTGTAGGCATCCTCCTCTTTCACGCCCCACCGGATGAAAGAGGGAATTATAATCTCATCATTGTTCAGGGCAGGCATACCGAAGCCCAGCTTCATGACTTCAACGCATTCATCAAAGAACGCCTTATTGAGATTCTTGTGGTAGCGCACGGTAAGGTTGGGCTGAGTGAGCCGCGTCTGCGCCACGGATTTCAAGACCAGGAAGGACAGGTCGTTGACAGCATCTTTTTTATCCGTGGTCTGGCCTCCGATGGTGACATTCTGGTACATGGGGCTGCCGGCAGAACTCAGGGTATGTGCCTGAGAACGGATCTTGTTCACGGTGAGCGTCTTGATCCAGAGACAGGTCAAAAGCTCCAAGGCTTCTTCTTGGGCGATTTTGCCCGCATCCATATCCTTTTTGTAATAGGGGAACATATACTGGTCAAAACGCCCATAAGAGAGGGAATGCCCGTTGGATTCGATTTGCAGGATCAGCTGGATGAACCAGACAGCCTGCACTGCCTCACGAAAACTTTCCGCCGGCTCATAGGGAACCTTGGCGCAGATCCTTGCCATTTCAATAAGTTCTGCCTTGCGTTTGGCATCCGGCTCCTTGGCGGCAAGATTCTCGGCCAGTTTGGCATAGCGTGCGGCAAACTGCCGCACGGCATCAATAACAATGAGTACAGCCTTGTAAAAAACATATTTGTCAATGCTGGCAGGGTCGGTGAGGTCAAGAGAGGCTTTCAGATCGCGGGTGCGCTGTTCGTAGCCTGCGAGTCCCTCGGACAGCATCTTTCCGTAGTTGACAGCAAGATGGGCGTCCCCGGCGTTCAGCTTGCCTTCCATGCCGAATACGCCCGTTTCCATGAAGACGCTGACTTCATCAGGGAGAAGTGCTTCCCCTTTGGCGCGGAGATTGTTGTTCTCCCAGAAGGGAGCGATGGAGCAAAGCTGCTCCTTCGTTTCCTCGGTGATATAGAACACATCACCGTCCCGTTTCTCGAACTTGTCCAGTTCGTCCATGACAAATTTCATCGTGTACTCCGGGAAAATCGGGGCATTGCAGTTCTTCGTCGCCTGATTTCCGGCAATGAGCGTCCTGTCCTCAATATAGACGGACATATTTGCTAAGATATTCTTGAGCATGAGCGCCCGCTGCATCACCTTCGGCTGATTCTTATTCTGCTCGTAGGCTTCTGTGGCGAGCAAGGCACGCTCTGCGTCAATATAGGGCTTCTCATCCAGTACCTCCTCACGGAATGCCTGCATACGTTCGGTCAGTGCTCCGAAATGCTCCTTGTTTTCCATAACCATCTTCCTTTCGATAATCTACGAATTC
>DOYB01000153.1 GCA_003518745.1 Selenomonas sp.
TAGTACTCGCCCTGGGCGTTGTCGTTATTCACCTTCGAAAGCGCGTCAAACAATGCCTTTATCTCAAAGCAGTATATGCCGGAGTTTATTTCCCTGACCTTGCGCTCCTCTTCAGTGGCATCCTTGTGCTCTACGATTTTTTCGACGCTTCCGTCCTTCATGCGGATAACACGCCCATAGCCCGTGGCATCCGGCAGAATAGCCGTGAGGACAGTGGCTTTGGCGCCTGCCTCCTTATGCGAATCATAGAGTTTTTTCAGCAGTTCACCGGTGAGCAGGGGCGTATCTCCACACAGCACCATAACGGTGCCGTCCTCCCCCGAAAGCAGTTCCTTGGCTTGCAGCACCGCATGGCCGGTTCCAAGCTGTTCGGACTGGGTGACGAATTCCGCCTGGGAACCGATGGTCTTCTCAACCACGTCCCCTCCGAAACCGACCACCACGATATTCCTCACAGCACCTGCCTGCTTCGCCGCGTCCAGCACATGCTGCAGCATAGCCTTGCCTCCGACCCGATGCAAAACCTTAGGCAGCTTTGACTTCATGCGGGTTCCCTTCCCCGCGGCCAATACCACTGTTACAAATTCCGACATCTCACGTTTCCTCCTGAACAGAGTGTTTTTCCCTCTTTAGCTTGAGCTTTTTGGCATCCTTATCTGCTTGCTTTTTCCTGGCAGCCATGGCCTTCATCAAGGTCTGCTCCGAATGCTCCATATGACATTCGGCAGCCTTCCTCGCGGCCTTAACGTCCCCTTTGGCTATGGCCTCCACCATGTTCCTGTGCTCCTCCAGCGTAGCCTCGAGACGTCCCGGAAAGGACATGGACAGTGTCCTGAACCGGGTCAATTGTTCCCGGAGATTGGAGATTATACCAACCAGTCTGGTATTGCGGCTTGCCTGATACAGAAGATCATGGAACCGGATATCCGTTTCGACAATTTTTTCCATATCATTGGCCTCTATATAACCTTTTATGGCAACCAGATGCCGCTGAAGCTGTTCCAGCTCCTCCTCCATGATACGGGTAGCCGCCAATCCGTTGGAAAGGGATTCCAAGGCTGTTCGTATCTCGAAGATTTCACTGACATCACGTATGGACATGGTGGCAACATAGGTACCCCTTCGGGGCATCATTACCACATAGCCCTCCTGCTCAAGCTTGCGTATGGCCTCCCTGACAGGTGTCCTGCTCACCCCAAGCTCCTCTGCCAGCTGAATCTCCATCAACCGTTCCCCGGGACGCAGAATCCCCTTGCGAATTGCCTCTCGCAAAGATTCGCAGACCACCTCTCGAAGTGGTTGGTAACTATCCAGTCGAATGGGCGCCAACTTTCGGTCCATAAACTTTCCCTCAATTCCCCGGAACTCAATATGTTATTCTGCCTGCCAAATCACATGGAGCTCTCACCTGTAGAAGTAACGATTACCTCTGCGTCCGTTTCCTTCTCCATGATCTTTGCCAGCGCAACGGCCTCCTCTTCCTTTTCCACCAATGCGAAAACCGTGGGTCCGCTGCCGGACATCATGGCCGCCAAGGCACCATGTTCACGCATGAGCTGTTTGTATTTCGAAATTTCTCCATACCTCTCTATAGTAACACTTTCCAACACATTGCACAATAATTTCGACACGGCTTTCCAATTTCCCTGCACAATTTCTTTTTGTATTTCATCATTCTTGGGGTGCACCTGAGAACCCTTCTCATCATAAGTCCTGTAGGCCCACGCGGTAGAGACAGCCACGTGGGGCTTAGACAAAACAACCGGAATTTCCGGCATGGCAGGAAGCCGTGTCAAATGCTCTCCGCGTCCTGAGGCAAACATAGTCCCCCCCTGTATGCAGAAGGGAATATCCGACCCCAGCCTGGCACCGAAGTCGCACAGTGCCTCAGTGTTCAGCTCCAGGCCGTAAAGCTCATTCATTCCCATGAGAACCGCCGCAGCGTCCGCGCTGCCGCCCGCAAGTCCGGCAGCAATGGGAATCCGTTTTGTCAGGTGCATGGACACACCTCCCAGCCCGAATTCATCCCGCAGGAGTGAAGCCGCCCTCCATGCCAGATTTGTGCTGTCAGCTGTCAGTACATCGCCGCCGTATACTCCTTCAGCATCGATTTCAAGTGAAATCCCCTGCTTTGACTTTTCCATGACAACAGTATCGTGAAGTGCCAGGGACTGCATCACCATAGCCACCTCATGAAAGCCGTCAGGTCTCTTTCCCAGTATATCCAGAGTCAAATTTATCTTTGCATGACCATGCGCCGTTACCACTCAATCATCTCCCGCAAAGTAAAATCACCGCGTGTTCCAGTCTTTCGTTTCCGGCCTGCCCCGTTTTCATCATGTAATCCGCATCCGCCATTTCCAGAAAAACCTTTTCCAGAACCTCATCGCTGAAATTACGGGCAGCCCTTCCCAATTTTTCCGCGATAAACGGATTAAGCTCAAGGAATTTCCCCAGATCCTTGACATTGCAGCCTTTGGCCATAAGGAGCCTTGCCTGCCAAAGCTGCCGCACATGACGTACTAAAAGGCTCATTATGAGGGGCGCGTATGTACCGCTTTCCAAAAGCTGCTTCAATAGAAGCAGTGCCTTCCGACCGTTCCTTTCGCTTACGGCATCCATCAGCGCAAACAGCGATACCTCGGGAAGCCCGGAAAAGACCTCCTTCAAAGCCTGCCTCGATATCACGGGGTCCTGTGAGTACAGAAGAAGCTTATCAAGCTCCCTGTCCAGATATCCCAAAGATATCTGCTGCATCATACCCACAATGCCTGTAAAATAGGCAGCCGCCTCCCTGTCCATCCTCCTGTTCATGGACTGCAGCTTTCCCTGAAGCCATTCATTTATGTTCCATGCCCTTACCGGTTCTGCCTCAAGCACGGCTCCGCTTTTTTCAACTGCCTTGTATATTTTTCGCCGTTTGTCCGCTTTTTCCTTCGTCACAAATATAATATAGCCGGTTTCCGGCATATCAAGCAGAAGTGATATGAACCTGTCCAGCTTCTTATTTCCCTTGTCCGCACTATCCGAACCCCCTGTTTTTCTATCCCTGAAAAGATTCGTATGCTCAACCAGCACAACGCTTCGCTCCGCAAAAAGAGGAACTGTCCCCAGCATCCCCTCCAGCTCTTCCAGATCCACATCACCCTTCAGCGGAATCAGTGAGTCAGCCCTGTTTCCCTCAGGAAGAAGCGCAGCTATTATGCGTTCCTTAGCCAGATCTATGTAATATGGTTCCTCCCCGCTAAGGAGATAAACATGCTTTAGTGGTTCTTTCCGCAATGCCCCCATAAATTCATTGAATTTCACAAATCCAGCTCCTTCCGAAAAAAAGCCCCCATCCGCGTTTAGAACCTGTTTTCAAAAACAGATCCCGACACGAACAGGGGCCAAGCAGGGTAATGTGATGGAATCTCTCTATTACTTCCCATCTGCTTCACCATTCAAAACCTTCCGAATCTCATGAAACGCCTCTTCCCGATTTTTACCCTCTATCGTGAGCAGCACAGACTGCCCAGCAGCAAGTCCCATATGCACAATGGAAAAGATGCTCTTGGAGGAACCGCTGAGTTTTCCGGCAGCCAGCCGTACATCACAGCCCGTATCCTTAGCTATCTCAACCAGCCTCGCGCTCTCCCTGAAACCAATCACTATGCCGGTAACAAGCAGAAATGAAACTACACCATGCTCACATGCTTCAGAGCGTTTCCTGACTCGGCTTATCACACGGGACTCAAATATATTGGAATCAATGCCGTCATAACCTATATCTTTAGTACAAATATTTCCCACAACCATATGAATACTTCCCTTCCGCGGTAAACCAGATCGGAATGCCTCCTTCTCATAATTCCCTGCTCACAACGGAGTATAGCATATAACCACCCCTATGGGAATAGTCAATTAGTATTGTTTTTAGACGTTTTTTCCTCTCATTTCAAGGATATTCCATATTCATGTCAGTGAATCCGCATTTCGTGACATACTATCCAAACATTGCAGGATTTTTCTAAAATCTATCGAATTCCTAATACTAGAGAATGACGATTAGAACTGGAGGAAAAAATATGTTTCATGAGACAGCCAGGAAAAAAATCGAATACGATAATCCACGCGTAGAAAAAATGCGCAGCCCCCAGGAGGTATTGGCAAGATACAATCTCAGCCTCCGGGACTACAAGGCTCTCAATGAAAGCAAGGTGGACAATCGTGAGCAGCGGCTGATGATCTACACTGAAATCAAACTTCTTGGCTGGATGCTTGGCAAGCCGGAGAAGAATGTTCTGAAGGATCTCAACGCCTGCAAATAAATTCATCCGCGCCCATGAGGGCATGATTCACTAAGTTTTTATAGTATTTAGGAGGATATAAAATTGGATTCAAAAGTTCGTACCCGTTTCGCCCCCAGCCCCACAGGCTATATGCACATAGGAAATCTCAGGACAGCCCTCTACGCCTATCTCTTTGCAAAGGCAAGCAAGGGGGACTTCATACTGCGCATTGAAGATACAGACCGCGCGCGCTATGTGGCAGATGCGGTGGATTTCATCAAGAATACCCTCAATGCCGCGAAAATCATTCCCGACGAGGGACCTAATATCGGCGGAAGCTACGGCCCCTACGTCCAAAGCGAGCGCATGGACATATATAAGAAATACGCGGAGGAGCTTGTAGAGAAGGGCTATGCCTACAGATGCTTCTGTCAGGCTGATGAGGGCCATACCGGCGGAGGCTTCGGCGGCTATGACCGCACCTGCCGGAACCTTTCTCCAGAAGAGATACAGAGGAACCTTGATGAGGGCAAGCCATATGTAATCCGCCAGAAGATGCCATTAACCGGTGAGACTTCATACAATGATGTCCTTCACGGAAACGTAACCATCCCCAACTCAGAGCTGGAGGATCAGGTGCTTCTGAAGCGTGATGGCATGCCCACCTACAACTTTGCCAACGTCATAGACGATCATCTGATGAAGGTGACACATATTATCCGTGGCACGGAATTCATCACCTCTACCCCAAAGCATGTATTGCTGTATCAGGCCTTCGGCTGGGAGCTGCCTGTCTTCATTCACCTTGCTCCCGTCATGGGACAAAACGAGGACGGCTCCACCTCCAAGCTTTCAAAACGCCACGGCGCCACCAGCTTCGACGATTTGACGAAAATGGGATACCTGCCCGAGGCCATCACGAATTACGTCGCGCTTCTGGGCTGGAACCCCAAAAATACGAATCAGGAAATCTTCACCATGGAAGAGCTCATGGAGCGCTTTTCACTGGAAGGACTCAGCAAATCCCCCGCTGTATTCGACTACAATAAGCTGAACTGGATGAACGGCGAATACTTCAAGCAGATGGATGACGAGAAGTTTGCCGCCATCGCTAAACCCTTTGCCGGTGAACTCGACGAAAACCTTTCTGCCAAGTGGAGCTATCTGGCAACCCTCCTAAAGCCCCGTATTTCCAGGCTTAACGAGATTCCGGATAACATCCGTTTCCTGATGGAAATGCCTGCCTTTGACGCAAGCCTCTACAACAATAAGCGGAACAAGGTCACGCCGGAAAAAGCCCTTGAGATTCTCCCATCTGCCATAGAAATGCTTGAGTCAATGGAGGAATCCGATTGGAACATTGACGGCCTTAACGAAAGGATTCACGCATATGTGGAAGCCAGCGGACAAAAGACCGGTCTTATCATGTGGCCCATGCGCATCTCTGTTTCCGGCCAGACAGTTACCCCCGGCGGTGTCACCGAAATCCTATATTTGCTTGGAAAGAAAACGTCTCTGGAGAGAATGAAGGAAAGCCTGTCGCACCTGAAAGGAGGAGCCCTATGAACCCCAAAGCTATGTTCAATCTATCCTATGGATTGTTCGTCCTTACAGCCAGCAAGGACGGAAAGGACAACGGCTGCATCATCAACACCGTAACCCAGGTAACTTCGGACCCGAACCAAGTCACCATCGCGGTCAACAAAGCGAATTACACCCATGATATCATCGCCGAAACGAATAAATTCACCGTTTCTATTATCAGTGAGGCGGCAAATTTCGAGCTGTTCAAGCGCTTCGGTTTCCAGTCGGGACGCACAGCGGACAAGTTCGCGGGATTCTCCGCCGTCAAGCGCATGACCAATGACACTTTGGCCGTCACGGAAGGCACCAATGCCTATATCTCCGGCTGGGTCACAAAAAAGATTGACGTGGGAACACACTCTATCTTCCTCGCGAGTGTCGTAGATATGGACACCCTCAGCAATGTCCCATCTGCCACCTACGCCTATTACCACAGCAATATCAAGCCGAAACCCCAGCCCACTGCTCCAAGAGCTGACGGAAAGACCGTCTGGCGCTGCAAGATATGTGGGTATGAGTATGTGGGAGATGAACTTCCCGCCGACTTCATCTGCCCCCTGTGCAAGCATCCCGCCTCCGACTTTGAAAAGGTAGTCGTGGTTTGACGATTCAACCACGATAAAGCTAAAAGGAGCTGTAAAGATGTGTACTCTTGACGAGCCACCTCTTCACAGCTCCTTAAACTTTCTTATTTTTTCCAGTCACCGCTGACGTTGCCGGTTTCCCGCATTTCGGTGGCTGCGGCATCCATACGGGCAAAGGAATCCGCTATCCCCGATGAATTGTGCTTGTAATTCATCGCGTGGGCAGCCTTTATTCCTATGGCTCCGGCCTCTGCCACAGAGTCGATATTGGCTCCCATGAAGATATAGTTCCAGCCATAGGCCTCCGTGGTCTTGTCAATAAGGGCCTTCACTGTTTCCTTATCGTATTCCTTGCTGTCATTCTCCTTGCCATCTGTCATGATGAGAATGAGCACACGCCGCTTTTCAGGACAAATGTTTTCCTTCTCCATCCTGCCAAGGGTATCGGTAATAGTCCTGCCCACCGCGTCCAGAAGAGCCGTCATGCCCCTGGCATAGTACTCCTTGGAGGTCATTTCAGGCGCCTCTAAAATATTGACGGAATCTACAATCCGCTCATACCGGTCATCGAAGAGCACCGTAGTCACCTCTGCCCCTCCCGGCTCATTTTTCTGCTTCTCAAGAAATGAGTTGTAGCCCCCGATGGTATCATCTGCCAGAGCCCTCATGGAGCCTGAACGATCCAAAATACAGATAATCTGAACAGGCTCAGCAGTGGTCAGCTGACATTCCTCGCTATGCTCATGTGTCGGAATCACCACTTTCTTCTCCTGTTGAACAGCCCCCGCCCCATCAAGAGTCCTCGCATCCGCCACCGAATTAAACGCCTCCGGCATCCACATTCCGACAACAGCAACCAGGGCAGCCAATGACATGACAAACCATCTCAACACCACAATCAACTCCCTTTCCATAACCTCAAGATTTCATGAACAGCATCCTCAAAAAAGTAATCTCTTTCAGGAATGACAACAATAATAACCAAGGAGGGTACAATATTGATAACGTACCAGGTACCTGAAAACACATCTCTATGCTCCGTCAGAGCCTTTTTGAAGGGCAAGGGCGTCTCCGGCGGTCTGTTTCGCCGCATAAAGAACAGCGGCAGCTTCTGGCTGAACGGGATTCCCATACATGCCAACGGCACGATACTGCGGCCCGGAGACAGGATTTCCTACGAATATCCTGAACCCCCGCAGGATATTGAGCCTGAAGATATACCACTGGACATCCGGTATGAGGACAATGACCTGCTTATCATAAACAAGCCTGCCGGAATGCTGGTGCATCCCACTCCGCAAACCACATCCGGAACACTGGCCAACGCTCTTATATACTATTATCGTAAAAAAGGTGAAAAAACTTTATTCCATTGTGTACATCGATTGGACCGTATGACCTCCGGGCTTCTGCTGGCAGCGAAAAGACCCGAGATACAGCATCTTCTCTCCACCAAGGAAGGCAAGCTGTTCCACAGGGAATATATTGCCATTGCCGAAGGTATAATCGAGCCTCCCGAGGGCATCATTTCACTTCCCATAGCCAGAAATCCCGAAAGCATCATCACCCGTATAGTATCACCGGAGGGCAAGCCTGCCATAACCAATTACAAAACAGAACAGATTTTCAAAAAGGAATCCGCAGTATTCAGTCTCCTTCGTCTTTCCCTTGTAACAGGCCGCACCCATCAGATACGGGTCCATCTGTCCCATATGGGCCACCCGCTTCTTGGAGACGACCTTTACGGAGGTACCTTGGAGTTTATCCCACGTCAGGCCCTTCATGCTGAAAGAATCCTCCTTGACCATCCCATCACCGGAGAAAAAATAGATATCCACGCGGAGCTTCCCAAGGATATGGCCGATATGATAGTGTAAATCCTTACAACCCCATGAAAACTACTCACCGGGAGCTTCCACCGCGGTTCCTGCCTTGCCCCTAGCCATTTTTTCAAATTGAGTCCTTGGAAGCATGACCAAGTGACCGCACCCCCTGCACTTCAATCTGAAATCCATCCCGGTACGCAGAATTTGCCATTCATGGCTGCCACAGGGATGCGGCTTCTTCATCCGTACGATATCCCCCACTTGATAAGAAATTTTCTCCATACTGCCTCAACCCCAAACTATTTCATGAATCCTCTAAGGAATTATTCCATAAACAAAAGGATTTTCCTGCAAGTTGACATGCTTCCCAAAAAGTTTTCAAAAAACTTAAGCTTATGTAAAAATACTACGATATATGATGTAAGGGAAGGTTTTTCCCGAATACAGAAAAGGATTTCCGAATTTGTCAAAGGAGGACACGACCATGGCAAACACCATCAACAGCGGCATTGGCCCGCCCCGGTTAAAGAACCTTGGCCCCGTCGGCAGCAAGAGGGCTGCCGACAAAGGCGCAAAGCCCCATCCGAACAAAGACAAGGACTTTGACGTATCCCTGTCACAGGGTGGAAAATCACTTTCCAACATGGAGGCTATGCAAAGGAAAGGAAAAGCCGAAGGCTCGATTCAGGATAAGAATCCGGCCATAAGCACCGATGAGGAAAAGCTCTCCCCAAAGGCGAAGGATTTTCTTGAGAAGCTGCGTCAGAACTATGGTGATTATGGTTTTGTCATAGCCGACAATGTTGAAAATCCATTGGATGTCATAGGCCCCAGCGACAAGAAATATTTTGTGGTGCTCTCCAGTGAAGAATTGGAGCGAATGGCAGATGACGAGGAATACGCCAATGAAATAATGGGCAAGGTGGATTCCTCCATAAACAAGCTGAATGAAATACAGGAAAAGGGCCTTCTTGGTGAGGGAGTGCGTTTCAAACGCATAGCCATTTCCTTCGACAACGATGGAAACACCAAGCTTTTTGCCGAGTTAGAGCGGATGAGCGAGCAGCAGCAGGAGCGATTGAAGGCCGCCCGCGAAAAACGGGCGGACGAAAAACGGCTTGCCGAAAAGGAAAAAGCCAAGGCTCCACCCGAACGGCCTCCCATGCCCACCTATCAAGAGATGGTTCTGGCCGTCAAGGCTACCATAGAAAGCAGTACCCTTACCTCGGAAAAGGTATTCAGCCTGCTTAATCCCGGCAGTGAGTTAAAGTCCGTTCAGTCAGTTACTGCCTCAAGCTTCAGCCTGCAGATAGAGGCAACCATAAAGAGTGCCTATGAGGAAGGTTCAATGCATACGCCCCATGGCGGGCCCCGCCATCATGGGCACCATGCCAATAACGCGCATCACCTGGGGACAGATAGCCCCCGTGACCGAGGTTTCTCAGGTACTACAGTCAGGATAGAAGCCGATTCTGCTGATGAATTGCTGGAAAAGGCAAATAGTATCGACTGGAACAACCTTCCCGGAAAGAAAGCCGAAGAACAATAAACCTTACGATGTAGTTGGCTTAATGACATCGGTACACACGAATAGAAGAACTTTCATAAATTGGAAGTTCTTCTATTTATGTTTGTCTATTGTTTCCCATTATGTATACAGTATTTTTCAACGATTAAAATATACAATCCGATGTTGCCGTGATATAATGTATGGCGTTGCGAGCATACGCAATGACAGATATGTTATATGACAAAGGAGCGATTCTAGTGGCAGATATGAAGCAGTACGTTCAGGATGTATTGGATATCGTTAAGCAGCGCAACCCGGAGCAGGTTGAGTTCCAGAACACCGTTAAAGAGGTTCTGACCACCATAGTGCCCGTGTTGGAAAAGAATCCAAAGTATAAAGAAGCAAAGATTCTGGAGCGCATGGTAGAAGCAGAGCGCATCGTTATTTTCCGTGTGCCCTGGCAGGATGACAAGGGTGAGATTCATATCAACCGCGGTTACCGTGTACAGATGAACAGCGCCATTGGCCCCTACAAGGGAGGTCTCCGTTTCCATCCCAGCGTTAACCTCAGCATCTTGAAGTTCCTTGCTTTCGAGCAGGTATTCAAGAACTCTCTTACAACCCTCCCCATCGGCGGCGGCAAGGGCGGTTCCGATTTCGATCCCAAGGGCAAATCTGACAACGAGGTTATGAAGTTCTGCCAGAGCTTTATGACAGAGCTTTGCCGTCACATTGGCCCACATGTGGACGTTCCTGCCGGTGATATCGGCGTTGGCGGCCGTGAGATTGGCTACCTCTTCGGCCAGTACAAGCGCATCCGCGATGCCTATGACTCTGCCGTTCTTACCGGCAAGGGCCTTACCTATGGCGGCAGCCTTGCGCGTACCGAAGCAACGGGCTATGGTCTCCTCTACTTCGTAAAGAACATGCTGGATGACAAGGGAATTTCCCTGAAGGACAAGACAGTTCTTGTTTCCGGTTCCGGAAATGTCGCTACATATGCAATCGAAAAGGCTCAGGAATTCGGCGCAAAGGTTGTTACCTGCTCCGATTCCAACGGCTATGTGTATGATCCCAACGGCATCGACCTTGATGCCGTGAAGGAGATCAAGCAGGTACGCCGCGGACGTATCAAGGAGTATGTTGATACTCATCCGAACGCGGAATACCATGAGGGCTGCAAGGGTGTTTGGACCGTCAAGTGCGATGTGGCTCTTCCCTGCGCTACCCAGAGCGAAATCGATTTGGAATCCGCGAAGGCTCTCGTGGCTAACGGCTGCAAGGTTGTAGGCGAGGGCGCTAACATGCCTTCTACCCTTGAGGCTATTGAGTACTTCCAGCAGAACAAGATCCTGTTTGCGCCGGCAAAGGCCGCAAACGCTGGCGGTGTCGCGGTTTCGGCTCTCGAAATGAGCCAGAACTCCGAGCGTCTGTCCTGGACCTTCGAAGAGGTGGACGAGCGTCTTAAGGGCATCATGAAGACCATCTTCCAGTCTGCTAAGAAAAACGCTGAGGAATACGGCGATCCCGACAATCTGGTCATGGGTGCGAATATAGCCGCCTTCATCAAGGTTGCCGACACCATGATTGCTCAGGGCTTGGTATAACTCATACTTTTGTTGGATTTTTGCCGCCCAGAGCCTGCTCCGGGCGGTTTTTTCTTGTCTATCTTCCCATTCTGCGGTATAATTTAGCAGCAAGCTATATTAAAGGCCGATATTCGGGCTTCGTTCCTGTAAACTATTGCCCGAACATTATTTTATTTATATGAGCAAGGAGAGATTTGCCACATGAACTGGAAAAAGGTTTTAACTGCCGGATTGGCGACCCTTATGGCCGCTGCCCTCTTTACCGGCTGCGGCGCCAACACAGGAGCCAAGCCTGACGATAAGGCATCCAACGGGAAGATTATCGTGGGCTTGGACGATAACTATCCCCCTATGGGCTTCAAGAATGAAAAGAACGAAATCGTCGGCTTCGACGTGGATCTTGCCAAGGAAGCTGCCAAACGTCTCGGACGTGAGGTGGAGTTCAAGGGAATCGACTGGTCCAGTAAAGAGGCTGAATTGAAGAGTGGACGCGTGGATGTCCTATGGAATGGATTGGACATTACGGAGAAGCGCAAAGAGAATATCCTCTTCTCCAACCCCTATATGGACAACCGCCAGATTATCTTCGTAAAGAAGGGCACTGTTGACATAACCGATGAAAAATCCCTGGCAGGCAAGGTTGTGGGCACCCAGAGCAGCAGCACCGCTGAGGAGTACATTGATGGCAATAAGGAGCTTCACGACAGCATCAAAGAGGTCAAGAAGTATCCCGACTATATAGCTGCCTTCATGGATTTGGAAAATGGAAGGCTTGACGCTATCGTGGCTGATGAAATCACCGGCCGCTACTACATGAGCAAGCACCCCGAGGTTCTTGAGGCCGTCAATACCACCGTTGGCCCCGTAAGCACCTTCGGCATAGGTTTCCGTAAGGATGACCAGAAGCTTCGTGACGAGGTACAAAAGGTTATCGACGAGATGTTCAAGGATGGTTCAGCAGCAAAGATTTCCGAGAAATGGTTCGACGCTGACCTGATGAAGAAGTAACACATATAATTTTTGCCCCTGTGGAAATTTCCACAGGGGCTGTTTTTATCAACTGGAAACTATTATATTCTTTCCGCCGCGTTTTGCTACGTAAAGCCTTTCATCCGCTGCCTTGTATATATCCCAGGGGGTATTGACCCCGCTGAAAACCGTATTTGCGGCGCCTATGCTCACTCGTATCTGGCCAGTTATATCCTCCCAGTGAATAAAGCCCGCGGAAATCTTTCTCTGGAGATCATCCAAGAGCAGCACAAAGTGCGGGAACGCAAGCTCATTGCTTATAAGTATGAATTCGTCTCCCCCCATGCGTATGAAGTACGTATTGTCATAAAAGTTCTGCTGAAGATGGGAGTTAACGGTTTTACACAGGTATTTGAGCGCCTCATCCCCAAAATCATGTCCATAGGTATCGTTGCAATGCTTGAAGTCATCTATATCAAAAAATGCCAGAGAAAAGCCAATCGCAGGCTTCGCCGCTGCCAACAAGTCATCGCTTCTGCTGATGAAGAAGTATCGGTTATAGGTATCAGTCAGGGTATCCCTGAACATGAGCCGCAAAATAAAGGGCTGCGCTTGCCTGATCATATTATCCATATCCTCAAAGGCAAGGCCCTTTCTGGTAATTCCAACAGTCAAATCGTGAATCAGCTTCTCCTGTTTTTCAAGCAATGACCTCAATCGTTTGCCTTCTTCAGAGAGTTGTTCCGTATCCCCATATTCCTTGCGGCCAATCCTGCTTATCTCCTCAGAAATATTCTGAATCGCCAAGGCCTGATGAAAAGACATTCCCTCCAAAGCAAGAAGCTCATTCTTTTTCTTAACCACGTAGTCCACGATGAAGCGAAGGGGATATATCTTCTCCTCAGGGGTTACCTGTTCATCGCTCCTGCGAGCAAATTTCTTGACGGTATCCTTTGTCTGCCCGCTCATGCGATCCCCTCCTCCCCTGTGTCATAGCTGAATACGATCATAACCATACTCTGGTTTATGTGCTGATGGTGGTATTGCTCACCACCGCAGATATTCCCCGCATGCTCCCCCAAACGGCGGAGGTTGTTCGCGTGACGCTCAAGGAATTTGTCACTCTGGTAGAGCCAGAAACGGTGGATACAATCGCCGGTAATGGTAAAATAAATATTCTTGTTTTCCTGCTGAACCCTCTCTATGGTCTCTCGGGCAACTTCCTGATAGCGGCCGTAATCCATGAAGCATATAGCGTCGTTGGGATTCAGGCGCTTATTGCAGCACAGGCTCCCATCAGGCATAACCTTGGCCACATCAGCCACGAAAATGCGCGTCCCCAGTACACGTCCGAAGGGGTAGCGCTGGTTCATCTCCACGATGCTCTCCCTTGGAACCTGAACGACATCACAGTAAACATCCGCCGCGGGACGCCCGTCAATTTCTATGATACTTCTCTTGTCCACGTCAACCTTAGTGACCTGATGGACAGTAAGCTCCGTGCGCATGTATATGTTTTCGTAGTAGGTTCTTACCTTTCCCCTGTTGCAGCGAATCACCGCATAGATACACGCATCCATAAATATATCGCCGCAAAAGGCAACTTCACCCTTTCCCATGCGCTCCAAGCCTTCAAAGACCGTAGACCCGACCATAGGAATATCGTACTTATCCAGCACCGCGTTCAGTGTCGTGACAAGCATTTCCTCATTCCCGGTGCAATACTCCAGGCACACGGTATCCTCATCTCCGGCCCCAACGGATTCCACATCCTTTTGGAACTGAAAGACGTGCTGTACCGGACACTGACTCAAATCCCGAATCAATCCACAGGCAATTCGGTATTCATCATCAAAGGACATAAGAAGTATATCGGGCTCATCCACAACACCATTGCAAACCACGCTGGTGCTGCAGATTCCCAATGTAGGTATATCGGGAAACCTATCGGCAAAAAAAGCCGCCGCCTGTTCCAGCGTTCCCGGCCTGCTGTAGAACAAAAGCATTTGAGGTGATTCCACAGACTCTGCCACAACTTCCAGGGAACGCTCAAGGCTTTCCTCCTGCCCCTTCTTAACCCTAATCATAAACAAACCCCCTGCTACGCACAAACTCCTTATTATGTATTTCTAGTTTAAACCCCATTCTCCTTCTTCAAGAAAAATATTCGGAAATTTTTCATTTTGACCGCGACACCCGCACATGATATACTGGCAAAGTGTTCATAATAAAAGGAGGAATAAAATTGAACAAAAAGAGCTATATAAGTCTTTCCGTCGCCATATGCCTTGCCCTCGGGGCTATGCAGGCCCCGGCTGCCTACGCGGCTGATACTCCCAAAGAAAACACGGCCGCCAAAACCCAAGTGGCCGCAGATAAAAATAAAACGACTGCCGCCTCCAGTAACAAAGAACAGCAGTCTGTTGAATTTCCACAGAAGCCCCCAAAAAAGTGGGACAAAAACACTCTGAAGAAGCTTCAGCTCGCTGAAGCCTCCCCCTTTACCATTCCCATGCTTATTCCCTCTGAGACAGAGAACCAGACCACCATACTGGGAGAGGCCGTCGCGACACAGGAGCAAATGGTGAGCATGATAAAAAGGCGAAACCCAAAGCCTCTTTTGAACTGCAGCGTAGAGGAATTAGTCCAATACTACTATGAAGAGGCAGAACTTGAAGGCATCAGGCCTGATGTTGCCCTTTGCCAGGCCATAAAGGAAACGGGTACCTTCGGCTACGGCGGTGACGTGCTGCCCGAGCAGAATAACTTCTGCGGCCTCGGCGCCACCGGCAACAAAGTAAAGGGAGCCTTCTTCGATACCCCTCGCCAAGGTGTCCGCGCTCATATACAGCATCTCCTGGCATACGCATCTGAAAGGATTCCGGCCACACCTATCATAGATCCACGCTATACGCACATATTGGAAAACCGCCCCGAAATCCACGGCAATCTCCAAAGGTGGATCGACCTGAACGGCGTATGGGCAGTTCCCGGCACTTACTATGGGCAGGATATCCTTAAACTATGGAATGAAGCCAAGGCTCCCGACGATTCCGACATTTCCCTCAGGGCAGCCGATAAAATGATAGAGGACGCGCCGGACGATGCCGAGTCCCACATCTATCGCGGATCTGTTCACTATGCCAAGAAGGACTATTTGAACGCAAGTCTAGACTTTCAGCATGCCGTTGATTTGTCACCCGCGTACCCGGCCATAGCAAAATACGACCTGGCCCTCGCGCTGGCGGCAAACAGCGAATATGACGAAGCATACGACGCGTATACCTCCCTTCTTAATGATGACAGTGACTTTTGGCAGGGATGGTTCAACCGCGGCCTTATTCTCATGAAGAAGGGGAAATATAAAGAAGCCATCCGTGACTTCGAAAGCACCTTGACTCGAAATCCCCAGATGGCTGACGCGCAAAGTGAAATTGGTGTTGCCCTTTTCAAGCTGAAAAAATACAACGAGGCCTGGACTGCCTTCTACAAAGCCCACGAAATAAACAATCGGAACCAATTGCCGATAAAGAACCTTACCGAGATGTCCAAGGCCATAAAGAAAAAGTAACAGTAGGAAATGAACGCGACTACTCAATAAGGCGCAGGCTTTTCATAACCTCAACAATCTGCTCCGTATCCACGGGTTTGGCAGCATAGGCATCGCATCCAAGATGAAATGCTTCATCCACATGCTCCTCATCCGTGAGAGCCGTCATCATGATGATGCGGAGATGATCCTTGCGGCTTACCTCCCTCTGCTCCTCAAGAGCGCGAATAACCTTCAATACCTTGAGCCCATCCACTCTTGGCATCATGATGTCCATGCAAAGGAGCTGGTAGGGCTCTTTATTTTTTATGGAATCCATAATGCAATCCAACGCTTCCATTCCATCTACCGCAACATCGCATTCACCATATTGCGACATGAACTGGGTGAGGAAAGTTCGACTGACCCTATCATCCTCCGCAATCAAAATTCTCATGTCAAAGTCCTCCCCCATTTTCTCCCAACTTGCTCTCGCAATATTTCATCAGATCCGAAATATCCTGTGCCACTTCCGCCGGCTCGCCGCTTTCGGCTTCACCTTCATCCTCCATCATTTGACGATTGATGAAGACCTTTCTTTTGGCTTTCGGTTTATCCACATGCTCTGCCAAAACCAGCGGAATCCAGAAGCCAAATGTACTTCCCTTGCATGGAATCGTATGCACATATACCTTTCCGTGCATCGCCTCAATCAGTTCCTTCACGATTACAAGCCCAAGTCCGGTACCACCGACCTCTCTGGTACTGGAATTATCTACCTGACTGAAGGGGTGGAACAAATTAGCCAACTTCTCCGGAGGGATTCCGACTCCTGTGTCGTGAATGGAGATATCAAGGGTTTTCTTCCCATCCCGTTCCATCACCTCTACCCTTACGCAGACACTCCCCTCCAAGGTAAACTTCAGGGAATTCGTCAAAAGGTTACGGAGAACCTGTCTGAGTCTCAACGCGTCACCCATAATGTAGCGCGGCAGTTTCTCCATATCGGGCCATGAGAATATAATCCCCTGCTGTCGCGCCATCTTAGAATAAACACTCAGCGTTTCCCTGAGGAACACATGGAGGTCCATGCCCCGTTCCTCAATCTGCATATGACCGCTTTCCAATTTCGAGAAATCCAATATCTCGTTGACAATCTGCTGAAGATCCTCCGCGCATCTCTTGGCGCTCAGCAGGTTTTCCCGCTGACGCGGAGACACCTCTTCACGAAGCACCATATCCAGCATGCCCACTATGCCGTTTATTGGAGTGCGCAGCTCATGGCTCATTGTAGCCATGAATTGCCCCTTTTCCCGGCTGGCTGCCTCGGCCTCCAGTCTGGCCGCCTCCAGCTCATTCTCCCTCCGTTTGCGTTGGGAAATGTCTATCATGGCGACGATAATCTGCTTTCCATTTTCCATAAAGATTTGGGAAATAAACACATTCAGCCATACAAGCTTCTTCGTCTTGCCTCGCACACTGTACATGGCGACAGTGAAATCACCGGTAAAATCATCGTCCATTATGGCAGCTTCCAGATTTTTCCGAATTGGACAGTGACGGCAACCGGGGCCATGACCGCATCCCCGTGACAAGCTGTTTTCACACTGGAACGCATCCCCAAACTGGAGCCCGATTACCTCACGATAACCCACATCCATGGTCTCCATTACGGCACTATTGAGATCCACGATCTCTCCCTCGGAGTTCAGGACGCACAAGCCAATCTTAGCGGCCTCGAACACAGAACGCATGTATATGTGGTTGGTCTCAAGCTTCATTTCCAGGCGCCGCAAACGGGTTATATCCCTCAGCATCACCGTGCAGCCCTTGAGCCTGCCTTCAAATCCATAAATAGGCGAACAGGTGGCAGAAAGATATACTGCCCCCCTTGAGCCCATGATTCCTATATCACGTGCTAACCCCACGGGCTTTCTGCTTCGCATGGCCTGCTGCAGCGGACTCTCAAAGCTCCCTCCATTCACCAGATTGACAAGGGGACAAATGTCCTTGAACAGCTCCGTCCCCTGCAAAGTACCCTTGAAGGAAAGAATCTGCTTCGCCGCTTCATTGAGGAACAGAACACGCTCTTCAGAATCTGTCAAGATTACCCCGTCACCAATATCTCCCAGAAGTTCATGCAAACCACTCTGCCCAATGAGCTTAAGTCCATCTTGCATGACAAACTCCTCCTAACACTTTCCTATATGTAATATACGTAGATTCTAACACAACTGAACAACTCTTTGCAATGGTCATATAGAAGGCGCATCTGCCATCGCCCACAGGTTTATGAAACAAACGTGGTCCCCCTCAATTTGTGCTAGCTATAATATCTCTTTTAGGGTATAATCGAAAGATATGCAGTTTATTGACACGAGAGGAGTTTACGATACTATATGGAAAATTCTAACGGACGCAGCATCGCACTGTTCATAGATGCGGACAATACCTCCTATAAATATGGGAAGTGCATCATGGATGTCCTGCAGGCTGAAGGGAATGTATTTATCCGCCGCATTTACGGCAACTGGCAGAAAAGCCTTCTCCACAGTTGGAACGATAACATCCTGCTTTACGGCATGAACGCGGTTCAGCAAATGGATTTCGTTGTGGGGAAAAATGCCTCCGACATGCTCATAACCATAGACGCAATGGACATTCTCCATCAGGGAATGGCTGATACCTTCGCCATTGCCTCAAGCGACAGTGATTTTACCCCCCTGGCCATGCGCCTTCGGGAATCCGGAATCCATGTAATAGGCCTTGGCCGCGAGCAATCATCACATGTATTCCAGCACGTCTGCAATGAGTTCATATATCTGGACAAGCTGCTGGACGATCAACCGGAACCAAAGAAAACGGCAGCAACGGACACCACCAAAAAGCCCGCAAGGAAAACCGGCAGGAAAATATCCGCCTCCATGCTTGCGCAATCCCAGTCACTTCCACTGCCAACCCCAAAGGCTGCCCCGCAGACCCAGTCTTCTGATATACCCGCCCCTGCCCCTGTGCCCGTCCAGCAGGCCGCGCCTCAGCCCGCTAAAAAGAATACCAACGCAGCAAAGACAAAAGCCCAGCCAAAGCAAAAGAATCAGCCTGACCCCGTACTTCAATCCAAGGAAGCCAAAATACACAACTTCCTGCAAAAGCTGATGGAGAAGCATGCAGATGAAAATGGCTACATGGCCCTGGGTCAGGCTGGAAAAATCCTTAAAAACGAGCTTGGCTACAGCACTAAGGAAATTGGATACAGTACCCTGAGCAAGTTCCTTACCAGCTTCCCGAAGCGCTACGAGGTTATCGGCATTGGCAAGGCAGGACGTCCCGGCACCAGCAAATTCCGCTGCAAATAGCCGCTCAAATTTTTGATTTCAAAAGCAAATGCTCAAGCTTCAATCAATGACTCCAAAACCTCAAAGAGCTTGTCCGGTTCCACAGGCTTCGACAGATGGGCTGTCATGCCCGCCTCCAGGGAACGCTGCACATCCTCCTCAAAGGCTTGGGCAGTCATGGCTATGATGGGAATGGACTTAGCATCGGGCCTTTCCATAGCACGGATAGCCTTGGTAACCTCGATACCGTCCATCACCGGCATCCGCACGTCCATCAAAATGGCCGCGTAGGTGCCAAGTTCGCTTTTGCTGAACAAATCCACCGCGATCTGCCCATTTTCCGCATGCTCCACCTCAACATCGCGAATACGAAGCAATTCCCTCGTGACCTCCGCGTTAACCGTCATATCCTCGACCAGCAGAACCAATCTTCCGGCCAAATCCGCCCGTTGCGCCCCCGCTGTCATGTAATCCGCCTCGTCGGTTGTATCTTCCATCCCTGATTTGACGATTTTCAAAGGCACGGTGACGGAAAAAGTAGATTCCACGCCTTTTTCGCTCTCCGCCTCGAGCTTGCCGTTCATTTTTTCCACGATCATCTTGCTGATGGCTATACCAAGACCGGTGCTGCCGTATTCGTCGGCTCTCTGCTCACTGTCCTTGGCAAATACATTGAATATTTCAGACAGAAGCTCCTTGTCCATGCCAACGCCTGTATCCTTCATGTCAAAACGCAAAATAGCGTTGTCCTCAGATTGAGCCACAGCCTCCACTATAAATGAAATCGTCCCGGGCGCATGGGTAAACTTGATGGCATTGTCGAGGATATTAATAATCACCTGCTTGAGCTTTATGGCATCGCCAAGGTAGACGTCACCCACTTCTTCAACGATGCGGCACTCGTATTTAAGTCCCTTATCCTGGCACTGCTCCTTAATAATATCATTGACCTGCGATACCATCTCACAAAGGGAAAACTTCTCACGACGCATGGGAAGTCGTCCGCTTTCAATGCGCCTCAAACTCAGGATATCGTTAATAAGCGACAAAAGGTGCTTGGCGCTGCTGTCTATCTTCTCCAGATATTCGCGCGCATGCTCGGAAAGCCCCGGCTCCTTCAGAGCAAGATTGTTTAACCCGATGATGGCATTCATGGGAGTGCGGATTTGATGGCTCATGGTACTAAGGAAGGAAGTCTTGGCGCTGCTTGCGGACTCCGCCTGACGCAAAGCCTCTGAAAGCGTGCGGCTCTTTGCCATCGCTTCACGCGTCTCGCCGTCAACATCGGCAATGCCCACACTGACCGTCTGAACACCCATCTCAGATCCTTCCTCCTGAAGATTGACCTCCACGACGCGAAGCATCTCATAGTACGCCCTGCCATCCTCCCTGAGAGCCAGATAGCGGTACGAAAGCAGCGATTTTTCCGGAGCTTCATGCAAATATTATTTGGTTCAATGAACTTCAAAAAACCGGGACGATCCGCCTCAGCCACATAAGTATTCGCATACTGCACGATTTTCTCATGGAAGGGGAACACATCTCCCTTCTTGATTCCAAGGCATAAATCTTCATTAGACCTGTAGCATATTCCCTCATCCTTGCCCAAATCAACATAAAAGACGCTCTGGTAGTCCACCGCCAAAGCTGTAATCATAGCATCATCCTGATGCTGCTTTTGTTCCCGCTCCAGACGAGCTTCCAGCTCCTGCTTTATGCGTTATGCCCTGCGATTCAGGTATACTACCATCAATACCGCGATAAAACCAATGAAAACAGAAATCACAAGAGCAGGATTCTACTGTGGAGCGGCGTTGCCGGCGGAAGCTTGGTCGGCAGCCAAAGCCGTGGCCGACAATGCAAAAAGAAAGCAAAACATGAGTACCAAACTATTTTTCCATTGAAATGATTTCATAACAGCAATCCTCCTAGCTCTTTTATTAGTGAATCACATAATGATCTTCGGCCTTACAGTATCAAGCCAGTATCACACAGTTGTGTATTTCGTCGTATGTTAAAGTTTTTCCTGCAATATTATAACTGAGCCGAAAAAAATATGACCAAAAGGCCCCCTAACCGAAATACTCATGCATCCATAAATGACATTCTTCATTTGTCATGTTTCTGCGCATCTCTTTTGCTCTCAGCAGAAGTTTGGTATTCTTTGCCATAGGCTTTACTATCCCCCACCACCGCCCCCAAGGGGGCGGACTCTTTACCCTATCCAAAATACTCCTGCATCAACGAAGCCTTCAATG
>DOYB01000230.1 GCA_003518745.1 Selenomonas sp.
ACCTACCACAGTGAGACAGCCCGAATGGCTGCCTCCATGGGAGCACATATCCTTAACGATATATGGGGGCTCCAGTACGAAGGTGAAGGTGGGATGATGGCAAAGGTTGCGGCAGAGTACGGACTTCCCATCATTGTTTCACATAACAGAAAAAGCCCTGACACATCAAGGGACATAATTGAATCAATGAAGGCTTTCTTTATGGAAAGCTTTAAGTTAGCCGAAAAAAACGGGCTTGACATTGGTAATTTGATTTTAGATCCAGGTATTGGATTCGGTAAGACAATGAATCAGAATCTGTTGGCGATTAAACGTCTTGGAGAGCTTAAGGAATGGAATAGTAAACGTTATCCAATTCTTTTGGGAACAAGTCGGAAGAGTTTTATAGGCCATGCTTTGGGATTGCCTGTGGAGGAACGTATGGAGGCTACGGGTGCGACCTGTGTAATGGGGATTCTTGCCGGCGCGGATATAGTCAGGGTGCATGATGTTGAGCCAATAGTCCGTATGTGCAGAATGGTGGATGCGATTTTGGAGGCAGAGTAATGGACAGGATTGCCCTTACCGGAATGGAATTTTACGGTTATCATGGTTGTTTGCCGGAAGAGAGGGTAAAGGGACAGCGCTTTTATATTGACGCTGAACTCTTTTTGGATTTACGGCAGGCAGGAAAGAGCGATGAGCTTGGGGATACGGTGAATTATGCTGAGGTATTCGAGGAAATCCGACAGGTGGTGGAGGGAGCTCCAAAGCAGCTTATAGAGACTGTCGCGGAAGCTGCGGTTGAAAGAGTGTTGATGAGATTTCAAATGGTTGACCGTGTAGTGCTGACAGTACACAAGCCTGAAGCTCCTATTTCCGGAAAGTTCATGGATGTTGCCGTTACTATTGAAAGGGCCCGTAAATGATAAAAAAACAGAAAACGATTTCATGTAAAAATTGTTTCCTGAGTCTGGGAGCAAACCTTGGAGATAGGGAAAGGACTTTGCGCAAGGCCTTGGAGCTTATTGGGAATCTGCCGGAAACAGAGCTCGTCAGGATATCCTCGTTTTATGAAACGGAACCGTGGGGTGTCAGTAACCAGCCGGATTTCATCAATGGAGCAGCACACATAAGGACAGGTCTTTCACCATTGGAACTTCTGAGAGCACTTCAGTCCATAGAAAAATCATTGGGGCGTGTCAGAAAGGAGCATTGGGGCGCCAGAACCATAGATGTAGACATACTGATTATTGAGGATGTGAGGATGGAGTCAGAGGAGCTAAAACTGCCACACCCTTTTTTAAAGGAACGCTCCTTTGTATTGATACCATTGGCCGAAATTGCGGAAAACCTTTGCTTGGATGATCATACCATAGGAGAATATCTTGGGATTTGCAATGATAGCGGTCTTGTAAGAAAAACGTTTGGGAGTCCTATGGATTTCGATTTATGTCTTTTGGCATGTGTGGATATGAATTGGGCTCTTGGAAAAGGTGGGGAGCTGCTCTTCCATTTTCCGGAGGATATGAGAAGATTCCGTGGTGAGACTATTGATAATACGGTAATCCTCGGCAGAAGGACCTTTGAGGGGTTTCCGGGAGGGAAGCCGCTGGAACGGCGAAGACATATCGTCCTTTCAAGAAATAATAATTTCTTCGCTGCAGAAGATGAGGTTTGTTTTGTATCCGATATCTATGAATTATGGGAGAAACTCCATGTGGAAGAGCGCAGTTTCGTAATAGGCGGAGCAGAGGTGTACAGAGAATTGTTGCCCTACTGTAGAGAGGCTCATATTACCTTTGTAGAATCCGATGGTAATGGGGATATTTTCTTACCTGATCTGGACAAAAGGGAAGAGTTTGAGTTGTTTTTTAAGCAGCCTTTCCGTGATGCTGCGTCGGGGATTTCACTGGAATTTCGTAAATATCGCAGGAAATGAGGGATTGTATGGAAATCTTCAAGAATGATTGGGCAGATTATCTGAATGATGAGATGAAGCAGCCCTATTATAGAAAACTGAGGGAATTCTTGATTCAGGAATATCGCACACGTCGCATTTACCCGGATATGTATGGGATATTCAATGCCCTGCATTACACCAGCTATGAGGACACAAAGGTGGTTATTTTGGGGCAGGATCCATATCACGGCCCGGGGCAGGCCCATGGACTCAGCTTCTCAGTGCTGCCTGGGGTAGAGCCGCCGCCTTCCCTTGTGAATATCTTCAAGGAACTCCAGGCTGATCTTGGCTGCCACGTTCCCAATAATGGCTGTCTGAAACCTTGGGCAGAGCAGGGTGTACTGCTTTTGAACGCGGTTCTGACTGTGCGTGAGCACGAAGCGAACTCCCATCATGGACAGGGCTGGGAGCAGTTTACTGACAAGATAATATCCCTCCTTAATGAGAGGGAAAAGCCCATGGCCTTCATACTCTGGGGAACACCAGCAAGGAAGAAGAAATCAATGATAACTAACCCAAGACATTTTATTGTGGAGTCTCCACATCCCAGTCCCCTTTCTGCAAGCAGGGGGTTTTTCGGCAGCAGGCCCTTTTCTAAGGTAAACGATTTCTTAAAATCCATTGGAGATGAGCCCATTGATTGGCAGCTGCCTGATATTTGAGTCGAAAATCTGTGAAATAAAAATGCCTTCCTGAAAAGCGAATCAGGAAGGCATTTTGTAGTTAAATGTCAGTCTGATGACATCAGTAATCAGTAGTTCTTGGCAACCTGCTGGAAGAATGACTGGGGATGGTCACAAACCGGGCAGACCTGGGGAGCATTCTCCATTTCGCAGACATAGCCGCAGTTCAGGCACTGCCAGATGATCTTATCGGTCTTCTTGAATACCTTATCCTCTTCAATGTTGGTCAGAAGGAGCTTATAGCGCTCTTCATGTTCCTTCTCGATCTTGGCAACAGCCTCGAAGAGGGCTGCGATCTTAGTGAAGCCTTCTTCCTTTGCGGTCTTGGCAAAGCCGGGATACATGGAAGTCCATTCCTCGTTTTCGCCTGCGGCGGCATCCTTCAGGTTATCCTTGGTATCGCCTATGCCCTGAACCAGCTTGAACCAGATTTTTGCATGCTCTTTTTCATTGTCGGCAGTTTCAGTGAAGATGTTGGAGATTTGCACATAACCGTCCTTCTTCGCCTTGGAGGCGTAGTAGGTGTACTTGTTGCGGGCTTGGGATTCTCCGGCAAAGGCTGCCCATAGATTTTTCTCTGTCTGTGAACCTTTCAAATCCATACTGATCTCCTCCTATACAATAAACACATACATATACACATATCCCCATTTATTTTACGGGCTCTATGACCCTTACTCCTCCCATATATGGAACGAGCACGTTGGGGATGATGACTGAACCATCTTCCTGCTGGAAGTTCTCGAGTATAGCGGCAACGGTTCTGCCTACTGCGATACCGGAGCCGTTAAGGGTGTGGACGAATTCTGGCTTGGACTTTGTGTCCCTGCGGAATTTGATATTGGCTCGGCGAGCCTGATAGTCAAGGCAGTTGGAGCAGGATGAAATCTCACGATATTTTCCCTGTGAGGGCATCCATACCTCAATGTCATAGGTCTTTGCTGAGGTGAAGCTCATATCTCCTGTGCAGAGCATTACAACGCGGAAGGGAATCTCGAGGCAGCGGAGCACGTCCTCTGCCGCATCCACCATGCTCTCCAGTTCATCCCATGATTCCTCAGGTTTGGTGAATTTGATGAGCTCAACCTTATTGAACTGGTGCTGGCGTATGAGTCCCCTTGTATCACGGCCCGCGCTTCCTGCCTCTGCCCTGAAGCAGGCGGTGTAGCAGCTGTAATATTCAGGCAGCTGATCCCCTGAAAGGATTTCATCCCTGTGGTAGTTGGTGGTCGGAACCTCGGCTGTGGGAACCAGATAATAATCAAGTCCCTCCAGCTTGAACATATCCTCCGCGAACTTGGGAAGCTGGCCTGTGCCCACCATACTGTCGCGATTTACGATATATGGGGCAAGCATTTCAGTGTAGCCGTGTTTGGTTGAGTGGAGATCCATCATGAAGTTGATGCAGGCCCTTTCAAGCCTTGCTCCCATTCCCTTGTAGAAGGTGAACCTTGCTCCCGTTACCTTGGCGGCGCGGTCCGCGTCCAGTATATCCAGCGCTTC
>DOYB01000142.1 GCA_003518745.1 Selenomonas sp.
CGGAGGCATCCAGCGCGCGTTATATCAAAGCAAGAATTAGAAGAGCGAATTTACATGTACTTCGATGAGGTAAATACGGAGCCTGTCGTCTATCATTGGACATATAAAATGGATGAAATATCCATGGAAGATGCTAGCCGAGATATCGCCAGTTAATTATTATTCGATGTACTAGGGGGGTTATTTGTGGCGCAATATTTTATTCGGCATCCTATGCGTGCCATTGTTGCGGCTCTTTTGATGGTGCTGTTGGGAACCATGGCGGCGTTTCTTTTGCCGATTGCGGAGTATCCCAACGTGGTGCCGCCAACCGTTTCAGTGAACACGACATATCTCGGAGCGGATGCGGAAGTTGTGCGTGATACGGTGGCGGAGGTCATAGAGACGGAGATTCGCGGCATTGATGGCTTTGAAACCATGGTTTCCCGCTCGGATGCGTCAGGCGGCTACCAGTTGAATATTGAATTTTCACCTCATGTCAATGGGGACATTGCAGCGGTGAATGTACAGAACCGCATTGCCTCCGTGCAGTCTACGCTGCCTACGGAGGTGCAGACCTATGGAATAGATACCCGCAGAAATTCCCCGGACATGGTCTTCGCAATGTCACTATGCTCCCCGAACGGAACTTATGACAGTATTTTTTTACAGAACTATGCCAAGACGCATTTTATCGACAAGATTAAGCGTGTTTCCGGTGTGGGTGAAGTAATGGATTACACTGAGGACTATGCCATTAGGATATGGCTACGGTCAGACCAGCTTGCTGCCCGCGGGCTGACGGTATCGGACGTTATGGATGCCGTAAAGGAACAGAATGTCCGGCCCGCTGTAGGGGTCCTTGGGAAGTTGCCGGTATCACCCTATCAGGAAAAGCAGCAGATCGGGCGAGTGACGAGCAAAAGGGAAAGTCCGGAAGACTTCGGGAATATCATTTTGAAGACAGAGGGCAGCAATATCGTGCGCTTGAAGGATGTGGCCAGGGTCACCGAGGGACGGAGGGATACGAGATATGCGTCCTTTCAGGATGGCGAGGAAGCAGCAGCCTATGGCATTTCACTTATGAATGATGCCAATGCACTGAAGACTATCGGTGAGATAAGGAGGATACTGGAGGAGGCGGAAAGACTCTTCCCACCGGATATGGAATGCCGCATCGTGGTAGACCGAACGGACTACATCAAGGCCTCAATGGAGGAGGTTCTGCATACCTTCGCCGAGGCTTTGGTGTTGGTGCTGATAATCGTGTATTTTTTCCTGGGAAACGGGAGGGCGACTTTAGTCACATTGCTGACGGTTCCTGTCTCCCTTATTGCCACGTTTATGGTATTCCGGTTTTTCGGGTTTTCTATAAATCTGCTGACCTTGTTTGCCATGGTTCTGGCCATAGGTCTGGTTGTTGATGACGCTATTGTAGTCATCGAGTGCGTTTCTAGGCATCGTGAGCAGGGACTTGAGGTGCGGGAGGCGACAATGGCAGCAATGAAGGAGGTGCAGGCACCGATACTTGCCATTTCCTTTGTGTTGGCGGCTGTCTTCCTGCCGGTGGCTTTTCTGGAGGGCACTACGGGCATCCTTTATCGTCAGTTTGCTTTGACTATCGTAACCGCTATGGGAATCTCGGCATTTGCGGCTCTTTCATTGACACCGGCGCTCTGCGTTCTGCTCTTGGATGAGAAAAAGGGGGAGACGGGGAGCGTAGGTGGTGTTCAGAGGGGCGTTTTCCGTTTCCTACAATGGCTTCAGCAGCGATATTTGAGCCTTTTGGGGAGATGTTTCCGTCGTACGGGTATGGTATTGTTTGTTTTGCTGCTGATGATAGGTGGTACTGCAGCCCTTTACGTTATTCTGCCGTCGGAATTCCTTCCAGAGGAGGACCAGGGTTACTTTATGGCAGGTATCAGCTTTCCGCAGGGGACATCCATGAACCGTACCATAGAGTCTTTAAACCGATGGACTGAAGCCATTGGAAAACAAGGGTATATCCGTGGTATCATCGGCATTGCAGGAGTTGATTTTATGAGTGGTACGACCCAGCCGGATTCCGGGATTATGTACGTTGCGCTCAAGAATTGGGAGAATCGCGAAGAGACAGGAGGAGACGTGTCGGATATCATGGAATGGGCAGAGGCTATGGCCGAAAAAATAGTACCGGAAGCCCGGGTTTTTCTGGCGAATCCTCCCTCTATTTCAGGACTTGGGTCCATGGGGGGCATTTCCATGTATTTGCAAGATGTCACGGGACATACGGACGAGGAATTGCTGCCTTTGGTACAACGAATTACAGCCGCCATGGAAACCTGTGACGAATTGGAGGATGTGGAGACGGAGTTCAGTGTTTCTGCGCCTTATGTGGATTTTGAAGTGGATGAAGCCAAGGTGAAGGAAATGGGCGTGAATCTCTCCGATGTTTACAAAGCCATGCAAGTGAATTTCGGTGGGGAGGAGGTCAACAACTTTACACGCTTTGGACAGGTTTACAAGGTTGTGCTTCAAGGTGATACTTCTTTTAGGAGTGGATTGGATGCCTTGCAGGTTATCTTCGTGCGCAACAAGGCAGGAAACATGATACCGCTTGCGGAATTGGTGCAGGCAAAGGAATCCTCAGGGCCAACCAATATCACCCGCTACAATGGGGCACGGAGTATTCATTTTGAGGCAAAGGCGGGAAATGGCCATTCCACGAGTGAGGCCATGGATGCCATGGAAAAGGCGGTAGCTGGAAATGTCCCCGAGGGCTTTACGGTGGCATGGGATGGAGAAAGTCGACATGCGAAAAAAGCTCAGGGGGAGGTAATCTTCCTGCTGGGATTGTCCCTTGTTTGTATCTTTTTGTGCCTGACAGCCCTATATGAGTCATGGAGACTTCCCCTTGTAGTGCTGTTTTCCGTGCCCATTGCCATAGGCGGCGCGCTGCTTACGGAGTTGGCCGCCCAACAGGCGGGCAGCATTTACATGCAGATTGGCATCCTGCTGGTGATTGCATTGGCGGCGAAAAATGCCATTCTCATTGTTGAGTTTGCCAAGGAGCGAATGAAACGCGGGGCATCTCCGCTGCACGCTGCCATGACAGCTGCGAAACTTAGATTGCGGCCTATTTTGATGACTTCCCTGGCCTTTGTGGTGGGCTGTCTGCCTCTTGCTTTTGCGGGTGGAGCCGGAGCGGCCTCAAGGAGCAATATGGGAGTGGCTGTGACCGGAGGAATGACCATTGCCACGGTACTGGGAATCTTCATTGTGCCGGTGCTTTTTCGGTTATTGCGCAAAAACTGAAGGCTGTTGACGCGAGGACGAAGGAATATTAATTTAAAATGAGAAAACAAAAAAGGTAAAGACTTATCGTGGCAATCCTGCTGCATTTGGCCATAGGCAGTAACTTAGGTCGAGCTGAGGCCATGGAGCGTGTTCCCATCAGTTGGGACGGCAAACAAATTTTTGAACGGCTAAGCCCTGCTCCAGAAGGGCGCGCACGATAAGGATCTCATAGCGTTTGTTCAGTTCAAGCGGGTGTGGTGAGTGAAATACTGATTAAAAGCGAGTCAGCGATGACTCGCTTTTTTGCAGGAATTAACAGCTTGGTGGCGAATTAACACAATAATCTTAGTATGTAGGAGTGTATGCCATGAAGATAAAGAAAGTACAAAAGAAGATAGCCAAGTACACGAAGAAGCTCGAAAAATATCTGGATTTGCTGGCAGAACTGACTGC
>DOYB01000185.1 GCA_003518745.1 Selenomonas sp.
GCTCAGCAATGGTAAGATTATTCTTTGCAGCCGCTAAAAGCACGATACCTCGGGCCTGTCCCACCGGAATCGCCGTAGTCACGTTCCTATTGAAAAAAAGCTGCTCTATCCCCATTACGTCAGGCTGATATTTCTTTATAAGCTCGTCCAATCCGTCATAGAGCTTCATCAGCCTATCCTCCATACGAGCCTTGGGACTGGTGGTAATCGCGCCGTACTCTCTCGGCACCAAACGGCTTCCCACCTGTTCCACAAAACCATAGCCACATATTGCGGTTCCCGGATCTATTCCTAATGCCAGCATAAATTTCCTTCTCACTACAAACCAAAAACCAAATGCGGATAATCCGGAATTCCCCGACACTCCCGCAATCACAAGCATAATTATACCATGAGTGTCAATCAGTATGACAGGTTTATACAAACAAAAGGCACAGGCCCGTAAAAGCCCATGCCCTTAAGTCGAAGATATGTCTCAACTCGATTTATGAGACTTCATTTCAGAAATTTTGCCTGCACGGAGGTCAAAATCACATTTTGATACTTATAAAAATCTTCGGAAAGAGCCAGCATATCAAAATCATCAAAACGCAAGCGCTGGTCATTATTATTTTTGTCGAAACCATACTTCGTGTATATAAAGTCATTTGTGCCAATAGGCGTCCCATCTTCATAACAGTAGCTTTTGGCTACGACAATCCCCCTTATTCTATGTCCATTAGCCTTTATTGTAACAGGACTGTTAGGCGCAAATAGAATTCCTTTGAAGTCCGCATTCAGTTCCAACGTAACCAAACGTGACTCACGCTTGACTCCAGTCTGATTATCGCCCGTATTACCGTCAAAATCCTCCGGCCCATAGTAGTATATAATAAGGGGGCGGTACAAATCATCAGTATTATCCGCATCAATCTTAAGAGTCAATTTTCTGGTAGAACTAGCATAGAAAACATTGTTATTTCCAGTCGGAACCTTATTAATATCCTCACTCTCTATCCTAACCAGAAGAGGATCATCTGCAGACATATAGTATCTTTTATTTACTTTGGGATTATTAGCCTCTTCGGGATTAATTTTAGTGCTTCTGACCACCAGATCAGCTAATGAATAATCATCCTCATTTGCCAAACCATGCTCATGTGCGTAATTGAGAATTTTGACTTCTCCACCATTTTTAGTCTTATTTTCCCACTTCTCGAGTGCCTTACGTCGTCTAGTCTTGTCGCTCTCCGGTATGGTACTGATCAGTGGATCACCTCGAACCGTGTGCAGTGCAGAGAAAGACACCACATTGGTTATGGGCGATTCGAGGAGAACCTCAGTCGCTTCTTCTATCGATATACCGAATGTATCCCTTATTCTTTTAATTACTTCATCCCTTTTGCGTCCACTGCCGTTAAGTCCGACTATGCTGCCATATTCTACAATGTTCCACTGCTCAGGCGTAAGTTCAATCCCCAAATCCCAATTATCTAATGGAAAATATAAATTACCGTCCTTCAGTATCCCTTTGTTCTTATTAATTTGGATATCAGGCTGAAATTCTACGAACATGTATTTCCATGTATTCACCTTGTTTGGAACCACAGTCTCAGTCCGTACTACCTTGTCATCTAATTTAGAGAAGTATATGCCCTTAGGTAAAAACACATCTGCAGGTACATGTAAATCATTATTATTTCTGTCAACATTTTCGACGCGACCAGCTCCCGGTCCGGCTGCTTTAAGAGACTTATAATCCTTTATTGTTTGTTCAATACCTATCTTATTGAGTTGGTCAAACAAATTTCCCTCCACCGAAGGACTATCAATCGAAGCCCAAGCAACCACCTCGACAGGGAATCCATCAGGCATGACGCTGTTCGGCAGGAATGCACGGGCCACTAATAGTGGTACATGTTCAATAATCTTAACTTTGTAATAATAGGATTCACCGTTTTTTTTCAGCTTCTTGTCGACGCTTGTAAATGGATTTGCCGAATCACCATTGCTTTCTACGCTTTTATCAGCTGCTGAATTTGCCTTCGCATTAGTGCTAGCATCCGCCAAATTTGCATCGTTTTCATCGCCTGGATAATCCGGAACCAGCCGCGCCGTTTCCGTTGGCACGACAGTCTTGACACCCGCAAGAGCTGCCGCGTCCGCCACATTCTGAAGATATGCTTTATGGGCGTGTGCCCTTGCAAAATCCACCACCACCGACACAAAGAAAACAAAAATCGGCAGCAAAACAGCAAAAAGGACCATCACAGACCCTTTCTGCATTTTTATCCTCAACTTATCCATGATACTCCTCCTCTTCTGTGTAATCATAGGGAGTCAGCCCACGAATTCTACTTGCCAAGGGAACTAAAGATATTCAATGCTATAGGAAACAGAACGATTACAAAAATCGATGGAAATATGAAGATAACCATTGGGAATATTATCTTTACCGGCGCCTTCATGGCCTTTGCCTTTATTGTCTGACGATATCTGTCCCTCATATTGTCCGCCTGCAGCTTGAGGGTTCTGCCCATACTCGTTCCCAGCTTGTCTGCCTGTATAACAGATGTGGTAAAGAGATACATTTCCTCAATATCACAGCGTTTTGCAAGCTGAGTCAGGCTCCTCTGCCTGGTCATTCCGTGGCGTATGTCACGCGCCATACGTAGGAACTCGTCTGACAGGGGTCCCTTCATCCGATCTGTAATCTTAGAAACAGCGGCATCGAAGGAAAGTCCGGCCTGAACACTTATACAGACCAGGTCAATAAACTCCGGCAGGCTGTTCCTCAGCTTCTCTTTACGTTGTTTAATGATTGACTGGAGAATGAAAAAAGGCAGTACCGCGCCCCCAACAGTCCCCATAATCATCATAATAAATCCCTGTGGATACAGAAGCTCCGGCTTACTGATTACAAACATCAAGGTCAGAAAAAAACCGGCGGCCACGGACAGCACCCAGCATGCCGCCAAATGGGTGACACTCCAGCTATCCTGCTTGCCCATGCGAAAGATCTGATTTTCCAGCATACCACTCAGCTCCGAAGGGGCAAAATGACTCAGCTGCTCTGACAAAGCGTTCAGCATAGGCCGTAAAACACGGTTCACAAAGGATGACTCATCATATCTCCTGACAATATTAGCCTCCTCATTAGACTTAGCCTCTTGGTTTTTTCTGCGCTCAGCCGCTTCCTCCGTCTGCATGAAATATAATCGCCGTTTGATTCGCGCCTTGCTTGTCTGAGACGACAGTCCCAGTAAAACGATGAATGCAACCCAGAGAACAACAGCAAGAACTATAAGAATATATCCCAACGATATCATAGATGCCCACTCCTGTCGTTCCTCTGGAAAATGCTGATTGGCAGCTTCACTCCATGAATCCTGAATTTTTCCATGAATGAAGGCTGCATACCGGTGGCCTCAAAATGACCAACCACCTTACCTTTTCCGTCAATGTAATCCTGTACAAACCTAAATAAATCCTGAAGCACTATGGTATCGCCCTCCATACCCTGCACCTCGCTTATATAGGTGATTTTCCTGCTTCCGTCACTGATGCGGGATTGCTGTAATATCAGGTCGATTGCTGATGAAACCTGAGTGCGAACAGCCCTTACAGGCAGCTCCATTCCTGCCATAAGAACCATTGTCTCCAATCTCGAAAGGACATCCCTTGGACTATTGGCATGGGCAGTGGTAAGGGAACCATCATGGCCTGTATTCATAGCCTGAAGCATATCAAGCGCCTCACCGGCACGTACCTCTCCAACCACTATGCGATCCGGCCTCATACGAAGGGCATTTTTCACAAGATCACGTATCGTTATGGCGCCGGTGCCCTCAAGATTCGCGGGCCTGGTTTCCAATCTCACCACATGACGCTGCTGCAGCTTCAGTTCTGCCGCGTCTTCAATAGTGACAATACGATCCTGAGCGGGGATAAAGGATGACAAAACATTGAGAGTCGTCGTCTTTCCTGAACCGGTACCACCCGAAACCAGAATATTCAGTCGTGCCTTGACGCAGGCTTCAAGGAATATTCCCATTTCCTCGCTGAGACTCCCATAACGCACCAAATCGTTGACTGACAAAGCCCCCTTTGAAAACTTACGGATCGTAACCGCCGCTCCATCAAGAGCCAGTGGAGGTATTATGATGTTAACACGGGAGCCGTCAGCAAGACGAGCATCCACAAGGGGCGAGGCCTCATCCACATGACGCCCTAAAGGCGCCAGGATACGCTCAATGATATTCATCAGATGTACATTGTCATAAAAGTGTACATCTGACAAGGATATCTTTCCTCCCCTTTCAACAAAAACATCACGAGGGCCGTTTACCATTATTTCCGTAACACTCTCATCCTTAAGCAGGGACTCCAATGGGCCAAGACCCAACAGCTCATCGCAAATATCGTCAACAAGATTTTGTCTTTCTACACGTGTGAGCGCATAGGAGGTCTGCTGCAGAGTTCTTTCGCAGTATGAGGAAATCAATACCTTAATCTGATCCCTTGATTCCTCCCCCTGAGAAACAATCTGCTGCTCCTCAGGTGTCATCTCATCTACTAATCGCTGATGTATGGCAAGCCTGAGCCTCTGCATTGTATCATCCTGCACCATACTGGAATGGCGTCCCGCGAATGAAGTTGCTGTCTGAGACTGTTGTTCCTGTGCATTATCTAAGGGCTGAGCCTCCGTCGCCACTGTATTTTCCGGCGCACGTTTAAACTTAGGTTCCCCCTCCCGTGAAGGGATGTACCCTTCCGCCCTGCGCTGCAGCGGCCCGCGAGCAACAGGAGCAGAGCCATGGCTGACACTTTCTTCGATTGCCTGCTCCTTTGTTTGTCCCAAACGTTTCAAGAGCGACATTCTTCATTCATCTCCTTGAAAAGTGGATTTCTATAGCTTGATATTCACTATACGATTTATGACAAAAATACCGATCAACTCCAAAAGGAAGGATACGCCCAAGGCAATACGTCCCATTTGGTCATTGAATAGGATCAGGATTTGGTCAGGATTGGCGCAATACATGAAAATACCGATGCCAAAGGGAAGCAGGAACAGAATCAAAGCCGAGAGCCTGCCCTGGGCAGTAAGCGCAAAAATCTCACGCTTCATACGAATGCGTTCGCCAATGGTGTCACTTATGGTATCAAGTATCTGTGCAAGATTACCGCCAACCTCACGCTGAATGATGACAGCCGTTACAACCAGTTCAAAATCTGAGCTTCCTACCCTTTTATTCATAGCCTCCAACGAAGTCTCAAGCGGCACGCCCATTGAGACTTCCCTCATCACCTGGGAAAACTCCTCGCTTATGGGGGGTTCCATTTCAGTGGCAATGGCATCGACAGCCTGCTGGAAACTGTATCCGGCTCTAAGGGCATTCGACATGGTGGTAAGAGCGTCACCAAGCTGTTCGGTAAAAGCATTCCTCCGCATACCAACACGTATAGACAGAATCAGCCGCAACAGCACAAGGTTGGCTATGCTCGCTAAAAATGCAATAAAACCATCCAAAAACAGCATCCAAACCGCAATGCCTATAACTGCCGAACACAGCAGCGCGGCTACGACAAATTCCCCGCCCATGAGAGGAATTCCCGCCTGTCTCATCTTAATGTCCCATGCCTGCATTGAGGCGTAATCGGAAAACGGTGAGGCCATCCGTTCAAGAAATAATTTCGTTCTCTCAAGTATACTTTGCTGACCGGAATCCTCAGACCTGCCATTAGCCTCTATTACCTTGAATTTCTCCATACGGGAAAACAAATTCCTGCGCCTGACGTATCTGACATAGGCTACCAATAGGATTACAAGAAAAAAAGTCAGCAAAGCTAAAATCGCGGCTATAATGAAAACCATCTACGTCACCATTTTCCCTGAATGATATCGTCGGCCACCTTTGCCACCGACTCAGTAAACGGAGAGTCATCCTGCAAATCCTTCAGAAGTCGTCCGCTGGCTGTAATATTAGCCAACTGGTATTCATTTGGAAGGATATACGATATGGGCTGCCCAAAATGATGTTCCAGTTTGCGTTTTTCCTGTTTATTACACGGAGACACACGCATAAATACAGTATAGACTCTCTTGCCGTCCTGACCCCACTCGTCAAACAAACGCAAAGCCCGTTTCATATGCCAGACCTCCTCCCCCGAATTGATCATCGTCACCAGGAAATTCGTGTCTGCTTGTTCACAAACAGCAACAGATAAAGGATTAAACCCCGAGGGAAGATCTACAAGAACATATCTAAAGAGCTGCCCCGCCATACGAATAACCTTAACCAAACTCTCTGCTTCTACAAGCTCAGCGTACTCCGGCCGATTCGGACTTCCCAAGAGCCAAAGTTTGTCCTGAATATTATGGAAATATGGCAGCAGAGACTCCGGTGTCAGCAGATTGATGTCATGCGCGGCTTCTACAACGGTATGCTCGGGAGTTACATCAAAAAACATGGGCATATCTCCAAATTGCAGATCCGCGTCAATTATCGCCACAGACTCGCCACTCCTCCTGGCAAGCTCGATGCCAAGTATAGCGGAAAGAGTAGTTCGTCCGGCTCGCCCCTTCGGACTGAAAAAAGAAACAATCCGAGCGGGTTTCGCGTCTCCACGATTGTCATAAATCGAAAAGGTCGTAAGGATATCCTCAGCCTTGAATGGCTTCATAAGACACCCCTGAATGCCTGCCAAAAGCGCCCGGTCAGCAATATCCGCGTCCCATGTATTCATGGTGCCCATAAACCTAGCCTGGGGAAAAACCAGCTTAAACCGTGAAATCTGGTTCAGCGTATCGGGGTCATCTATATCCAATAGAAAAAGATTGGGACGGAACATGCTGCCCCGCCCCAAGGCTGACTTTGCATCCTGATAGCTTGCCACCAGATCGAAATCGGAGGATGCCCTGAGCTCACCGGAAAGCTGCATTAGCATAGACTCATCCTGTTCTACTAGAATGACACGATATTTCATTCACCAACACTCCTTCATCCGCAGTTCACGCAGGATTCCTGAATTTATCGATAAATCTGGTGAATAGTCCTCTCTTGACCACGTTATTGACATTTTCCGTAACATCCTGAGCCCTGCTGCAATAGCTTGAAACAAGCTCTTCATACCCTCTTTGCAGCGCAGAGCCCGGCGCCGCAAACATGAGAGGCTGTCCACTGCGTATGGCACGACTTGCAGATGCGAAATCATTTGGCAGATGGTAGAAGAATTTCTCTCCCATCAATTTCTCCACATCATCAGAACGCACAAACTTTTGGGAATTCGAGCGATTTTCTATCAAACGTATTTTGTTTTCCTCATATTCAAACCTAATCAGGGTATCATACCCCACCTTATAGTTTTTGATAGCCGGCAGGAAATCTATTACCCCTATATAATTGATAATGGTACTCATATCCAGCATAGCCATGTTCAAAGTGCTGAATACAGGCGTAAGGTCCAGCACAATAAAATTAAACCATGAAAGCCTGCGTATAATCTGCTCAACACCTGCCACATCTACCGAATACGCATCTTCAATATTATGTGGAGGGGCAAGCACCGAAAAGGCTATGCCTCCCCATCTGTATTCTGTAAGATATTCCATTACATCAAAATCTTCAGGATTTTCAAGAACGGCCTTCTGCGCGTCAAAAATCGTAACCCGACTGGAAAGATGGAGATAACTCATGACATCTCCAAATTGCAAATCAAGATCGACCAAACATGTATTATAGCCTTCCTTCGCAAATCCAGCAGCCAGGTTGATAGCAGTAAGGGTTTTTCCTATGCCTGCTGACGTACTGAAGACCGCAATGATAACATTGCTATGTCTTACCATAAAGATAAACCTTCTTCCCAACCGGAGGTATGCCGCCATGCTGCCTTAGGCAGCGGCATACCTCCGGTAAACAAAACCCTGCCGAATCAATAATTCTTCTTTACATCCTTGTGCAGAATAGAACCTTCATCATCTTTAGGCTTGGGCTTGGACGCTTCAGCTTCTTCAGCCGCCTCTTGTTGCATCAGCTCCACGTCAACTACTTCCCTGCTCTGCTCTTCCTTCTGTCCCTTTTTGTAGTACTCCTTCATATCCTGTGACATGCGTGTAACGGATTGTTCTCTTTCATCCACAAGATATGGCGTTATCAAAACGACAAGCTCCTGTTTATCCTTTGTTTTAGAGGTATATTTGAAGAACTCCCCTATCACCGGAATATCTCCCAGGAAGGGTATCTTAGACACTATCTTGCTCTCAGAGGAATCCATCAGGCCACCGATGATCATGGTAGAGCCGGGCGATACCGTTACCACCGAGTCAGTCCTCCTGCGTTCAAGCACCGGCTGTCCGTCTACAGTCTCACCATTTGGCTTGCTAATCTCAGTATGAATAGAGGAAACGATACGATTGTCAGCATCTACCAATGGACGGAACTGCAGTATTATTCCGTAGTCCTTGTATGACGTATTGGCAACCCCATTTGAATCCCGGGTTGTATAGGGTATCTGTCCACCCACCTGAATGACCGCAGCCTCGCCGCTCATTGTGGTAATGCTGGGTCTGGACAGAATCTTCGCCCTGCTCTGTGTAACCAAGGCTTCTATTGCCACATTTATATTATTGCGATAAGGAGTCCTGCCGGAGCCATCCCTGTAGGATTCACCGCCAAAAAATATCCCTGGCGCGGAGGCTGCTGAAATACCGCTGGATGAAAGAGCCCCGCTATAATGGAAGCCCAAGCTTTCCTTGTCCTCAGGATTAATGGCAACTACCTGCGCCTCAAGCCGTACCTGCGTAGGCGAAATCATGTGAAGCAGATCTATAACGGCCCCCGAATCCTCACTGGTCGCCCCGCCCACGGTGCCGACAGAGTTTTGAGTAGCATTCTGCGCTTGCAGCTCCAGATTCACATTGCTGCCGACACTAATACTGTTTCCGCCTGCTCCCTTCACATAGAGCTGAGCCGTACGCAGCGCATAATTGCGTTCATATTGATCCTTTACGGTTCCCGTAAGCAGAACCTTCCCATCCACCATTTTCACATGGACATTGGGCAATCCAATAGAATTCTCGATAAGCGCGGCCAATCCCACATCCTCCGGTGACACGCCTACGGTGTACTCGAACCTTTCGCCATATTCAGACCAGATGAAAAGCGATGTAGTTCCGGGTTTATGAGCCACAAGAAGAAACTCTGTTTCAGAATCAGGAATCTCGACTATAGTCGCGATATCTGGATTACCTATAGCAATCCTTTGAATAGGGCTGGGCATCTCCATATAACGCGAGGTATTTACATCCAGGCGCAAAAGGGTTCCTGCAGACACAGCGGGGACCGTAAGGGAAAAGGACACTGCCCCCAGAAATGCTATCCTGCCCAACAAATTCAAATTCACGATACCATCTCATTTCTGCGTTATTTTATCGCCTTGAATAATTTCATACCTCGAATGTGACTGCTGCCCAACCTCTGCGGGTGCCTGTACAGGGGCAGGCGCGGCAACCGCCGGAGCAGGTGCCTGCACCGGTTTTGCCTGAACCGCCGCATTTTGATTCTGAGGCTTGACCATGCTGTTCATTGTGAAATCCGTTTGTGAAACACTTATTGAACTGGGATGCGGCGGGCGAAGGGTAAGGTATATCTCTCCCAGAGCCGCGGCAGATACCAGTGCCATAGCCTCCTCCGGCAAAAGAGCCAACGTCGCTATAGTAGGATCCTCGCTGCTTGCCTTTGCGACCGAAACATCCACATCCACCGTCGAAGAATCAGATTCGCCTGAGTCCTTGTTTATGCTGAGAAGCAGCACGTTCTGCAGCAGCATACGGCTCTTGGCCGAATACTCATCCTTCTGAACAAGTATCACATCCACATGATTACCGGCTTTAGCAAAACCAGCGACGCCCGTAATATTGCTTACCCCGATTGACACCGCGCGACAATCAGGCGGAATACTGTCGGCCAGACCTGTGTTGGTGTTGTCCGAAAAAAGCTTTTTAGATGTGATGATATCCCCCGCATAAATGCTGACACCCGCGGGACGTCCCACGGCTGAGGCGAATGAATCCAAGGCTCCCAGGGGAACCGTATCAGCAGGCACTTGCTTGATCTCAAGCAATCTCTCGTTTATGATAGTATGGGCCGCAATGTCAGATTTCGCGACAAGCACAGTCTTCTTCTCCAACTGCGGTGCCGGCTGCTGTTCAGTTACCTCCTCCACATAGTCACCGGATCCTAACAGCGAGAATCCGGCGTAAGCAACAATCAGCATAGCAAGCCCCGCGCCTAATGCCAGCAATA
>DOYB01000024.1 GCA_003518745.1 Selenomonas sp.
TGGGGCCGTCCTTCCCGGCGAGATTCTGCAGATACTCCCAAGCATCCGCCCCATTGCCGAAGTCACGCACAAAGCGATAGCCTGAGTCGTGGAGCGTCGTAACCAAAAGATCCCTGAGCATGGCAGAATCCTCCGCCACCACCACATGGACATTGGCGCGCTTGCTCTTCGTATCCTCCGTTGCCTCCGCAAAGGTAGTGAGCTTCGCGTTGATTTCAGGATTGATTTCAGCAATGATGGTCTCAAAGTCCAGCAAAAGGACTATCCTGTCCGTCATCTTGATAATGCCAACCACGCGGGACTGATCTCCCACCTCTGGAGACGGTTCCATGTCCTTCCAGGAAATACGATGAATACGGGACACGTTCTCCACTAAGAAGCCGATATAATAATTATTGATTTCCGTGACTATTATATTGTTTGGCTCATTACCCGAGTTCACATTAAGGCACCGAGGCAGGTTGACCAGCGGTATGGCCTTGCCACGGAGCGTGAACAATCCATCAATGTACGGATGAGCCTGTGGCATAGAAGTGACCGGTGCTCTGGTGATAACCTCACGAACCTTAGCCACGTTAATGCCATAATGAACAGCGCCAATACTGAACTCCACTATTTCGAATTCATTGGTACCTGTTTCCAAAAGGATACCCTTTTTATCTCCATCAGTTTCTGCCATTTGATCGCCCCCATATGGATTTCCCATTTTTTTCAATAACTAGTATTTCGTTATAAAGCGTCAAAATCCTTCCTATTTCCCTCACAAGATAAAAATTTTTTATCGCGTTCATTCTTTCAGATAAGTCCAGCCATCCCGTTCCTCAATCTTCCCCTGCTTGAGAAGATGGCCCAGAGCCCGCTTGAAAGCGGCTTTGCTGATTTTGAACTTGTCACGGATTATATCGGGCGCGGTACTGTCTCCATAGGGCATACTGCCATCACTTTCATTAAGGACTGAAAGGATGTTCTCCGAGTCCGTCAAAAGCGCCTTTTCCTTGGGTTCCCTAAGGGAAGCATTCAACCGGCCATCAGGACGTATGTATGTAACCCGCGCCGACACCACTTGACCCACTCGGGGTCTTTGGGGCATTTCCTTTGAATCCATGAATACGATATAACGTTCTTCACTGAAAAGGAAGGCTCCCGCTTCAGTAATATTGTATACGGCTCCACGGACCATATCTCCGACCTTTACATCCTTGGCCGGTCTGGAGGCGCGTCGTATCTCGTCCTCTACCTCCATGGTAACCGCAAGGCGTCCTGACTTATCGGTATAGAGCTTTGCCCAGACTACCTCTCCCACCTGGGGACGTCCCCTCATTCCGGCAAAGGGCATGAAGATGCCACGCTCTGCGCCCACATCAAGGAAGGCTCCGTCACGACTCACGTTTATGACCTTGAGCCGGGCAATCTGCCCCTCCCTCATACGGGGAACCCTCATGCTGGCTGTCAATCGGTGCTTTGGGTCGAGGTAGAGAAATACCTTTACCTCATCCCCCTCTTTTACAGGGGCGGTCTGCTGGGTCTGATGCAGCAGTATGTCATCCGAAGTATTCCCGGTGCCCCCATCCAGGAACGCGCCAAATTCAGTTACCCTTGCTACTCTGAGTGTCTCTACCGTGCTTGGACCATAAACTCTTTTTTTCTGTTCTTCCATATCAATCCTCATACGGTGTTAGCTTGGCATCTCCCCAAAGGCGCTCAAGGGCATAGTATTCCCGGCTTTCCTGACGGAACACATGGGCCACCGCGTCCCCATAATCCAGCAATACCCATTCGCCTTCACGATAGCCCTCCTTATGCCCCACAGCCACTCCGGCCTCATCGAGCTTTTCCTCTATATTGTCAGCAATGGCCCTGACCTGGGTGGCCGTATTTGCCGAACATATGATGAAGTTATCCGTAGAGGACATGAGCCCCCTCATGTCCATAGTCACTATGTCACGTGCCTTCTTCTCACTTGCTGCCTTGCAAATGGCAGTTGTCAAATCCTTTAATTCCAAGCTTTTCCCCTCCTATTCACTGCTTCCGTTTCCTCCGACAATCTCTGTCTCCGGAAACAATTCCCTTATCCTTGCATCTATTTCTTCATGGTTAGGAATCCATACTGTATCATTTTCAGGCGCGTAATTTCCCGGAAGCATAATCGTAACCGGGGACTCTGTACTCAATCTCCGGAGCACATTCGCCAGATGAGCCGAATCAAATATCTCGGCGCTTGTATCTATGCGATTCCGGAATACCTCCGCAATGGCCGGCAGTTTAGGTACCGTACCAATCTGAAGGATTGTCTCATAGAGAGCCTTCAGGAATCTCTGCTGCCGCTGTACACGACCCACATCCCCCAGATCCGACCCACGATACCTCAAATACTTCTGGGCAGCTTCCCCATCCATGTGCTGGTACCCCTGCTTCAGATGTATAGACAAGCCGGATTCCGGATCATCGTAATCCATCCCCTCCTCAACATAAATATCTATGCCACCTAAAAGATCTATCAGCTCGGCAAAGGTATTCATATCGATTGCTATATACTGGTGTATGGAAATTCCGAGAAGCGCGGATACCTGGCGTACAAAAAATGGCGCTCCCCCCTCTTTGTAGAGGGTACCGATACGTCCTCCCTGTCCGCCCGGAGCGACTACCCAGGTATCCCTTGGAATCGTTATGAAGCGCAGGCGGCCGGTACTATTTTCAAGGCTCATGACTATTATGGCATCAGCATTCTGGCCACCGTAATAAACCTGATCCACCCCCTCATCCAATCCAAGAATCAATATGTTAGTATAGCCCTCAAATTTTGGATCAATGGCCCCCTGTCTGGCATCCTTTCGATCCGTATACTCCTCATACATGGTCTGGTACTCATGATAGAGATTACTGGACCATCGATAAACAGCATATCCCAAAAACAGCGCGGCAGAAATCAGAAGGCCGGCTGTAACCAGAACAATCAGCAGCCGAAAAAAGTTGACGCGCCTCCGTTTACGTCGCATCTTCCTTTTCCTTTCAATATTCTCTTTTGTCCTGTTCATTCCTTGATCTGACATAACTTCCTCATATATTTAACAGCAGTTCATTTCGTGCTGTCACCGTATCCGGATGAATCAAGTGATTTTTATCCAATACGAAACGAATGGACTCCGTAAGTCCCACCAGCAGCATTTCATCCAGCTCCGCGGTTCCGGCAAGCTTACGCAGCTGCTTGACCTCAGGATAATCCCGATGTGGTTCAATCATATCCGCGAAATAAATAACCTTATCCAGTTTTGTCATTGCGGGGCCGCCCACCGTATGTCTCCAAATGGATTGGGAGATTTCCTCATCCTCTACCCCATAAAGCTCCTTTACCCTATACGCTCCTATATAGGCATGCAGCAAAAGAGGCATTGCTCGCTCAACAGGCCCCACAGGAATGCCTCTCTTCTCAGCCTCCTCCAGCATGCTGCTGTTTGGAAACTCCCTGGCGCAGTCATGCAGAAGCCCCGCGATTCTCGCCTTTTCCCTGTCTATCCCGAAACGTCCGGCCAGTTCGACCGCAGTATCAGCAACTCCAAGAGAATGCTCAAATCGTCCGGGCTTAAGCCTTGATTTCAGCAGTTCCCGCATTCCGTCAAAATCCATGCTGACCTTCATCGGTACAGCCCTTCCTTTCCTATGTATTCCTCCACCGAGGAAGGAATGAGATATCTTACTGAACGCCCCTGCATAAGACGTTCTCTAATGTCTGTGGAGGATATTTCCAGCGCCGGCGTTGGCAATCTATGTATATGGGACTTACCGAGCTCGCCAAAATGCTCCTGAAGCTTTCCCATATCCAGCTCGGCCCCCTGCCTGGTTGCCGCGATGAAGTGACATACTCCCAGGAGTTCCCTTGCATGATACCAGGTATACAAATCGTTCACCGCGTCCGCGCCGGTGATGAAATACAGCTCCGCGTCACCACCGTAAATCTCCTTCAGTGCTCTTACCGTATCCACCGCGTAGGAGGGGCCCTGTCGTCTAAGCTCAATATCCGATATCCTGAAGTGGGGATTGCCCTGAATGGCAAGCTCCGTCATCCTCAGCCTATGATCAGGGCCTATCATTCCATGCTCATCCTTGTGTGGCGGATGCGCTGAGGGAATAAAAAGCACCTCATCCAGCCCAAAGGTCTCCCAAACCGCTTCGGCGGTAATCAAATGCCCCAAATGGATGGGATTGAAGGTTCCGCCCATAAGTCCAAGGCGACGTTTTTTCTTTCCCATCTAAATCAACTCCTGTCAATGGTTAAGGTACCACACCAGCGCAATCATAACTGCCGACGTAGTTCCAATCAACAGCAGGGCCTCAACTGCTTCAATGGCATCATGCCTGCCCTTGGGGTCCTGAAGATACTGGCAAAGGGTTTTCCAATATCCACGCAGCTTCAACGCACCTGTCCCTCTCCGCAGATCAGATATTTCGTACTGGTCAGCTCAGTAAGCCCCATGGGCCCCCGGGCATGCAGCTTCTGTGTACTGATGCCAATCTCCGCGCCGAACCCGAACTCAAATCCGTCAGTGAATCGTGTTGAAGCATTCACATAGACAGCCGCCGCGTCGATTTCCCTCTGGAAGCGATTCGCGTTATTAAGGTCCGAAGTCACTATGGTTTCAGAATGACCCGTGTTGTACTTATTGATATG